>NZ_SZWJ01000016.1:0-74365 GCF_012184455.1 Caulobacter sp. SSI4214
CGCCAAGGCCCTGGGCGTCGCGTCCGACGTCCAAGCGGTGGTCGCCGCGCTGGGCGACGCTGATCCCAATCACGCTCAGAAGCTGGCCGCCCTGTTCGAGCGCGGCGAGGCCTGCGCCTTCGAGGCGCGCGGCCAGACGGCGTCCGTGTCGGTGGAAGGCCGCGCGTCCGGCGCCCTGGCCTGGCTGCGCCTGACGGCCGTCAGCGGCGGCGACTCCGGCCTGCCCTCGGCGGCCCGTTTCGCCGCGTTCGTCGACAGCGTGGTCGAGCCGTGCTGGATCGCCGACGCCGATGGTCAGGCCCTGTGGGGCAATGGCGCCTTCGTCCGCGCCGTGGGGGCGAGCGCCGCCTCCGGACCGGCCCTGTCCGGCAAGAGCTTCGACCGCGCCGCCGACGCCATGGTGGCCGAAGCCGCCAGCAAGGGCGAGCGACGCGAGGCGGTCCGCTGGATCAATCTGGAGGGCCGCCGCCGGGCCTTCCGCCTGTCGGCCCAGCCGCTGGACGGCGGCGGGGTCGGCGTGTTCTGCGCGGACATCACCGAGATCGAGGACGTCCGCGACGCCTTCAAGAAACATGTCGCGGCGCACGACGAGACCCTGAACCATATCGCCGAGGCCGTGGCGATCTTCAGCGCGACCCGGCGGCTGTCATTCCACAACACCGCCTTCGCCGAGCTCTGGGGTCTGGAGCCGGCCTGGCTGGCGGACCGTCCGACTCACGGCGAGATTCTCGACCGCCTGCGTCAACGTCGGCGCCTGCCCGAGACGATCGACTACGCCAGCTGGAAGGCCGCCGAACTGGCGCGCTACGAAGCCTTGGGGCCGCAGGCCGACGACCCCTGGCACCTGCCGGACGGTCGCACCCTCAAGGTCGTGCGCCAGCCGCACCCCCTGGGCGGGATGCTGCTGATCTATTCCGACATCACCGGCGAGCTGCGCCTGAAGGCCCAGTACAACGCCCTGATCCAGGTGCAGCAGGCCACGCTGGACAAGCTGAACGACGCCGTCGCCGTGTTCGGCTCGGACGGCCGCCTGCGCCTGCACAACGAGGCCTTCGAGACCTTCTGGAACGTCAGCGCCTTCGCCCTGGAGGCGGCCGGCGACTTCGAGGGGGTGGTCGAGCTTTGCGTGCCGCGCCTGCACGACCTGGCCTTCTGGCGCGAGCTCAAGGGTCGGGTGGCCGATCCCGATCCGCAGATGCGGGCGCCGACCTCGGGCGAGGTCCGCACCTCCGACGACCGCATCGTCGTCTATCAGAGCCGGCCGCTTCCGGACGGCGCGACCCTGATCGCCTTCGCCGACGTCACCGACACCCGCGACCTGCAGAGCGCGCTGGCCGATCGCTCCGCCGCCCTGGCCGAGGCCGAGCGGTTGAAGCGCGATTTCGTCGGCAACGTGTCCTACGAACTGCGCACGCCCCTGACGACGATCATCGGCTATTCGGAGCTGCTGGAGCGCGCCGACGGCATTTCCGAGCGCGGCCGCAACCACGTGGCCGCCGTGCGCGCCGCCGCGACCCAACTGGCCCGCTCGATCGACGACGTGCTGGACATGGCCCAGATCGACGCCGGCGAGATGGCGCTGGAAATCGAGGACATCCGTGTCTCGGACCTTCTGCTCAACGCCCAGGAACGCGCCCTGAAGGACGCTCAGCTGGGCGCGGTGACCCTGGCGGTCGAGTGCGAGGAGGATGTCGGCTTGATCCGCGGCGACGGCAAGCGGCTGGCCCAGACCCTCGATCACCTCGTGGAAAACGCTTTGCGCCAGACGCCGCCCGGCGGCCGCGTCACCCTGTCGGCCCGGCGGGCCTTGGGCGAGGTGCGGCTGGACGTCTCCGACACCGGCCGCGGCGTGCCTTTCCACGTCCAGGCCCACATCTTCGACCGCTTCGTCGGCCGCGATCGCGGCGGACCGGGCCTGGGCCTGGCCTTGGTCAAGGCCCTGGTCGAGCTGCACGGCGGCTGGGTGGCGCTGGAGAGCGAACCCGGCGCCGGCTCGACCTTCACCTGCCATCTGCCGGAGAGCCAGCAGCCCGGCGCGATGCAGCCCGAACTGGGCTTTTAGAGCGAAGGGGCCCGCTGAGGCGCCGGCGCTGTCGCCGTGGCGCGAGAGGCAACATTCGACCGCGCGCCGCCCAATCCGCTAGCCTGGGTTGGCGCGTTCACAGCGGCCGGCGGGCTTGTTGGCGTTCTCGTCCAGCCCATTCTGATGCGTCGGATCATCGACGGCGCGTGGGGCTTGCGGTTCAACTTCGATCCGTCGGCCATCACCTTGGGGCTGATCGGCATGATGCTGATCATGGTGTCGCGGTTGTGGGTTCAATCCGTATGAGATCGACGCGACGCCCGCTGAAAGACCCCGAAGCCGACTACTTCGAGGAACCGTACGAACCCGCTCTAAATATGGGACTCTAGGCCTCTTTGGTCGCGTCGCGCGCTTCCAAGAGCTCGGCGGGCAGGCGCTGGGCGAGCAGAGCGGCCAGGAGCGTCATGCCCGCGTTGAGGACGACCAGCGTCTCGAATCGCAGATGCACGTGATCGATCAAGGCCGAGCCTAGCCAGTCGGACCCGAACAGGAAAAAGTTGCGCACGGCCATGAAGACCGCGAAGCCCAGCGCCTCGCTTCCGCGTGGGGTCGCGCGCACGGCCGCATGGATGATGACGATTTCGCAGAGCGCGGCGGCGAAGCCATTGATCGTCTCGATGATGAGAGCGTGGGCGAAGCTGTCGTAGAGGCGATACAGCAGAATCCCGCCAGCGCCGAACGCCAGGCAGACCCTCATCAGCCGCCGCAAGGCGAAGCGATGGGCGGCGAATAGGCCGTAGACGGCGGCCGCGGCCACCCCGCCGACGCCGCCGCAGAATGTCAGATAGCCCTGGTGCGGCGTGTCCAGGCGCAGACTGTTCTGCTGCAGGTAGAACAACGCCGTCTGGAGGCCCGGCGCCAAATAGTAGAGCGTCGCGAGCAAGGCGACGCTCCACAGGCCGCGGGCTCTGATCAGGGCGCCCAGCCGGCGGGCGATTCCGTCGCGCAGGGGCGTCGCGCGTGGCGGTCGCGGCGGCTCGCGCATCAACCAGGCCAGGGGCGCGATCAGCAGGGCGACCGCGCCGCCCGCCAGGGCGGTCCAGCCTATCGATAACGCGCCGAGATAGCCGCCCGCCAGACCCGAGATCAGCCAGCTGGATTGGTAGCCGGCGTTGCGAAGCGAGGTCAGTTGACCCGGGCGATCCACCGCCTGGGCGATCTCGACCATGTAGCCGCCGATCGCGGTGCTGGCGATGACGATCGCCAGATTCAGGGCCATGCAGACGGCCAGTAGAGCGCCGTAGTCGTGGGCGGCCGGCGCCAAGGCCGCCCAGGCCGCCGCCGCGATCAGGCCGCCAAGCGCCAGATAGCTCGCGCGTCGACTGCCGAGCAGCGGATAGGTGTCCGACAAGGCGCCGATCAGCGGCTTGAGGTACCAGGGCGCGCCGATCCAGAAGAAGAAGGCGGCGGCGGCGCTGCGATCGCTCTCCAAGGTGTTCTTGAGCAGGTTCTGCAGCGGTATGCGGCCCAGAACATTGGGCTGCGCGAGGGTCGTGGCCCAAAAGCCGATGAAAACCACCAGCCGCGTGGCGCCGAGCGAACGTGCGCTGGTAACAGCGAAGGGAGCGGCCAGGCGCTTGAACATGCGCCAGTCTAACGCGATGCGCGGGCCGCGCATCCGCTGTTTGACGGCGGGGGGCGGCGGATCGGGAAGCGCGCTCCCGATCCGCCTGGCAGGCCTAGAACTTGGCCGTGATCTTCGCGTAGATCCGCCGCGGCTGGTTGACGAACCAGTCATAACCCACGGCGTTGGATAGTCGTGGCGCTATGTAGCGGTTGTTGGTCACGTTATTGGCGTACAGGTCGAATCTCCAGGCCCCCAGCTCGTAGAACAGCCGCAGATCAAGTTCCTTGTTGTCGTTGATCAGGCTGGAGAGATCCGCGCCATTGTTGAGCTTGTAGGGCGCCCGCTTCTTGTAGATATAGCCGCCGCCGAAGCCAAAGCCCTTCAGGGGACCGTCCAGCAACTTGTAGGACGAGAATACCGATAGGCCGAGCGGCACTCCGAAGGGCGACTTCAGACCCTTGAGCGGCCCGGCGGTGTATTCGTTCTTTGTTGAAGAGGCCGAGGCGGTCAGGTCCCAGCCTGGCGCCAGCTTGCCTTGCCATTCCGCCTCGATCCCCCGCGCGCGCTGGGCGCCGGTGGACATCGAATACCGTGAGTGGTCCGGGTCCTGCTGGAAGGAGTTGGTGATCGAGGTCTCGAACACGTCGAGCGTCCAGTTGACCAGCTTGTTGGCGGACTGGCCCTTGACGCCGGCCTCCTTGGTCTCGCCCTTTTGCGGGCCCAGGAAAATGCCCGCGCCCGTCGGCGCGGCCGGATCATAGCCGTAGCGGTTCGCCGCCTCGAAGGTAGTGCCATAGCTCAGGTAGGCATGAAGACCGTCCCTGAGGGCGTAGTTGGCGCCCAGCTGATAGGTCCATTTGCTCTGGTCGGGGCGCGGGGTGGTCTTCGGCGCGTCGTCGACCGAACCCAGCGGCAGGCTGCAGCAGACCCGGCGCTGGCGCTGGGTGTCGTTGGACCAGCGCGCGCCCAGATTGAAGGTCAGTCGGTCGCTGGGGCGCAGGATGGCGCCGGTCTCGAACCCCGAATTGACCTCCTTGCGATTGTAGGCGACCGCGAAGCTGGCCGGGGCGTAGACCCCGCCGCTGGCGAAGCCCGAGACGCCGCCCGGATCGGGCAGCACCGACCAGTTGCCCTTGTAGATGTTGAAGCCGCTTGTCGCGCCGTCCCAATAGCGACCCAGGTAGGGGCTCACACCCAGCACGGACTCGGTATAGTCGGCGCCGAAGAACAGCGTCTGCTTGTGGCCGAACGCCTCGACGTCGCCAAACAGATTGACCTCGCCCGCCCACTGGTGGTCGCGCTCGGTGTCGAAATAGAGATAGACGTTGGTCGGCTGCGTCTTGTCGGTGGGCAGGGCGCTGAACGCGCCGACCCACAGGTACTTGTTGTCGTAATTGGCTTCGTTGTGCTCGGCCGCGATGCTCAGCCGCCAGTCGTTGTCGAAGCGGTGCTCGTACTTGAGCGAAGTGTCCAGCCAATGGCCCGCGTGCTTGGACCAGGGGGGCTGCAGGAAGCCGAGCTTCTTATAGGAAAGGTCGGGTACGGAATAGTTTGCCCCGTTGGCGGCGCCGCCCGGGCCGCTGGCGTTGAAGGCCAGCGGAATGCCAAAGCCCGCGCCGTCGTTGAGGTGGGTGTAGTTGAGCAGCCAGGTCAGGGTGTCCTTGTCGCTGATCTCGAACTTCAGGCTGGGGGCGATGGTTTCGTGCTTGCGCTTGAAGGTCTCGAAGCTGGCGCCTTCGTTGACGGCCGAGACCACCAGGCGGCCGTACAGGCGCTGATCGGCGGTCAAGGAACCGTAGACGTCGGCCTGTCCCTCGACGTGGTCGAACTGACCAAACGAAAGGGAGGCCGAGCCGCCGAAATCCTTCTTGGGTTGCTTGGAATTGACCAGCAGCGTGCCCGAGACGAAGCTTTGGCCATAGACGCTGGAGGACGCGCCCTTCAGAACATCGACGCTCTCGTAGGGCGAAAGATCGGCCGGCATTTCGCAGTTCGAGCGGAAGCCATTGATCTTGATGGGGAAGTTGCCGCAGGTATTGACCCCGCCAAAGCCGCGGAAATAGTTCTGGGTGACGTAGCCGCTGCCAATCGGCGTCGTGTACTGGCCGGAGTCCAGCTTTCCCAGGTCCGACAGGTTGTTGATGCCCGCGAACGACAGCTCGTCGGCGCTGAAGACCTTGATGCTCTGGGAGGTGTCGATGATGGCCTGGGGGGTCTTCGAGACCGAGGTCACGGTGGTGTTGAACCGCGTGGCCGTCACCGTCACCGCGTCGACCGCGTTATTGGACGGACTAGAGCTGGCTGCCGGCGTGGGAGACGCCGAGGCCGGCGCCGTCTGGGCGTGAACGGCGGGCGCGATCAGGGCGCAAGTCGTGCCGAGCAATAGGTCTCGAAGTAACGCCCTTTTACGGATGCTGTTCCTTAGTGCAACCATCGCGGTAATCACCCCCGGGGTAAGACTTTTGGGCGCCAAATGTCCGCGAACAAAGCAATGGCCGCAGTTTGGCAATTCCATTCCGCGATCAACGGCATGGGGGCCGCAAGTTCATTCTCGGGCTGATGCATTCTTTGCATGGCGCGCCTTTTGGACCCGTGCTGAAACCATGTGAAAGTGGTCGAGCAATGCAAATCACGTCGCGGGCGCGACCGGCTTGGGCTTGGCATGGTCGGCCGGCGGCAGGGCGGTCAGGCGCGGGTGGGGCATGCTGAATTCGGTGAAGCCCGTGACCTTGCCCGAGGCGTCGCGCTCGAAACGCACCAGATCGGCCTTGCTGCCGTCCTCCCGCAGCCGTCGGAAGGTGTCCTTGCCCTCCGGCCGCAAGATGTCGAGGCTCTCGGCCGGATTGGCCGATGGCAAGCTCATGAGCGCCAGCCCCCCGCTCCAGGGCGCCACGGCGATTTCGGATATCCACGGCTGACCCGAATAGACCCCTGAATAGGCCTCGAGCTCCGCGTCCGGCAGGCTCGGACCGCTGGTCGGCGCGGCCTTGCGGCGATCAAGCAGATCGAAGATCGCGCCGCTGTGGCCCCAGGCGTCGCCCATCCCCGCCATCATCACGACCACGGCGGTCTCGGTGGCCGGACGAAGACTCAGATTGGTCTTGTAGCCCGGACAGGCGCCGTCATGGCCCACATAGGTCGCCTCGCCCTTCTTCCAGACGTGAAAGCCCAGCCCCCAGCTGTCCTTCCAGTTGGGATCCAGGAACTGCACGCGTTGCATCTCGCGCAGGGTCGAGGCCTTCAGCACCTCCGTCTTTCCGGTGCGCAGCAGGCGAAACTGCCAGCGGGCGAAGCGGCTCAGATCCTCGGCCGACGAAACGAGCCCGGCGGCGGGCAGGACGCCGCGCGTGTCGAAGGGCGGCAGCGGCTTGATCTGGCCCTGGCGGTCGGGCGAGCCCCAGCCGACGGCCAGCCGCTGTCCGTAGAGCGCCATGGGCAGGCCGACATAGGTGTCCTTGAGGCCCAGCGGCGCCAGCACATTGGCTTTTACATAGTCGGCATAGGGCTGGCCGCTGACGGCGGCCACCGTGTCGCCCACCAGCGTCAAGCCGACATTGCTGTACTGGAAGTAGCGCGACGCGGGCCAAAGGGGCTGTTGCTTGGCCAGGCCGGTCTTGACCTCCTCCTCCGTCGGGAAGGTGAAGTCCGGACCGGACCAGTAGGGTTTGTCGAAGTCGCGAGGCAGGCCCGCCGAATGGGTCAGCGCCCCGCGCAGGGTGATCGGCACGCTGTCTTCGTCCAGCGGCTTGAGCTTGGCCCAGGGCAGGTAACTGGTCAGCGGCTCGTCAAGCCTGACCTTGCCGGCCTCCCACTGCTGCATCAAGGCCACCGATGTGAAGAGTTTGGAGATCGAACAGATCGAATACAGCGTATCGCTGGCGGCGGGCGTCTTGCGCGCGGCGTCGACGGTCCCGTAGCCGGCGGCGAAGACCATGTCGTCGCCCTGGGTGATCGTCGCCGACATCGCCGGAATACGGTGAAAGGCGCGTTCGCTTTCAAGCCAGACATCGACGACGCGCAAGACGTCGGCCGGGAGCGAAGTCTTGGTCGCCTCGGCGGGCTCCCGAGCCCAGGCCGCTAGTCCGGGCCACGCGGCCTGGGCCAGGATGGTCAACGCGGCCGCCGCGGTCCTCAACTTCATGCCCGATCCTCTGTTCGTTTCGCGGGAGCCGCCGATGAGCGGTCCCTGGCGAAGCTCACGATTAGGGCGGCGCCAAAATCGAAGGCAAAGCCTTTCAGGGCGTCATGCAATCTTTGCATAGGGCGTGGCGGGCGCCGCCTAGCCGAGCGCGCGAAGACGATTCCACACCGCTTCGATCCCCGGCAGGACGGACTCGATTTCGCGGGCGTTGGCGCGCCACTTGTCCGCCGCCGGAGCGGTTTGGGTATAGCGCGAGGCGGGCAGGGGCCGGCGCAGATGGGCGGCCAGGGACTCGTCCAGCGGCAGTCGCGCGAAGTCCATTAGACGCGAGACGGTTCCCAGCGGATCGGCCAACAGGTCGGCGTAGTTGACGCTGGTCCAGCGGTCGCGATCCAGGCCCTCGAGGTCGTCCAGGGCGATGGTGTTGGTCGAGCGCCATTGGAAGGCCGCGATCTCCTCCAGCCGCTGGCCCGCCATCGTCTCGTGGGCGGGCGGGAGCAGCAGCGACCAGGGATCTTGGAAGCCGTCGAGGCCGCGATAGGTGACGAAGCGTCCGGAGCGCCAGGCCTCCATGATGCTGCTGATGTTCTCGCGCGGATCGCGCCACAGGAAGATGAAGCGAGCCTGTGGAAAGAGCGCGTTGAAGAACGGAATGCGCAACGCGTTCTTCGGCGTCTTTTCCAGGAAGACCTCTCCGCCATCGCCCCGGGTTCGCGCGCCCGTCGCGTCGACCAGCCGCGCGGCGATCTGCTCGACCATGTGACGTCGGACCGTGGCGCTGGCGTGCCGAGCCGTCAGCCGGTTGGACGTGACGTCCGGCGCGCCGGGACGCAGGCTTGGCAAGCTCTCGACCAGCCAGTGCGCTTCGCCGCCCACCGTGCACAGGCCTTGGCTCTTGGTCAGGGTCTCGAACAGCAGCGTGCTGCCCGAACGGGGCGCGGCGACGATGAACAGCGGTCGCTCCAGGGCCGAGGGCGTCTTCGAGCCCGCCGCGCGCGCGGGTTCGCGCGAGGCCGGGGCGGGCGGGTCTCGGTCCTCGCTCCCCAACAGCTCAAGCAGCGGGGTCATATGGCGCTCATAGCGCCGCCAGCGGCCGATCGAGGTCTGATAGAGCGGCTGGCGCACCTGCCAGCGGCTGGGGGTCTGGACGGTGCGTTCGGTCTCCTGAAACGCCAGGCAAGCGGGATCCCAATCGAGTCCGCAATAGGTCAGCAGGTCGCGGATGACCGGTTCGGGATCGGCGACCAGCGCCTCGTAGCGCAACTCGTGGATCGGCATGGGTAGCACCGCCCGCCAGTGATCCATCAGCCGCTCGTGCTCCAGGAAATACCGGCCGAAATCGTCGAACCGGGTGGTGAAGTCATGGTCGAGCTCGAACAGTTCGACAAAGCACGACAGGGCCACGTCTCGCGGGTCTCGGCGGCAATGGATGATGCGCGCCTTGGGAAAGAGCTTGGCGATCAGCCCCAGATGCAGCGAGTTCAGCGGCATCTTGTCCGTCACGCGCGATGGCGCGGGACCCGCCAGTCGGTCGAGTTCGGCCAGATAGTCGCCGGCGAGTTCGGCCAAGCCGTCCAGGTCGGTGAGATCCTCGGGATAGTCGGGCGCCAGCATCTTCACCAGACGTGGAATGTCAGGCAGCTCGCCGGCCCCGAACACCTGGGGATGGCTGGCCAGGATCTGCTCGGTCAGGGTCGTGCCCGAGCGCGGCAGGCCGACGATGAACACCGGCCTTTCGGAGTCGCTGAGCGGCGCGGCTTCGGAAAAGGTCGCCGCGGTGAAGGCGGCCTTGAGGCGGGCCATCTGATGAACCACGGCGTCGAAGTCGAAGGCTGGGCGCGTGCGCGAGAAGGTCGCCTTGGCGCCGCTGAAGTGGTGGAAGGCCCGTTCGTGGTCGCCGGATCGCTCGTAATGCTTGCCCAGGCCGCGGTGCAGCTTGATGCGATCCTCGTCGCGCCCGCCTGGCGTCTTCAAGAGGTCCTCGGCCTGGCGCACCATCGCCGCGTCGGGAACGTAGTCGCGCACGCCAAGCACATTGGCCAGGGAAGGGGCGTGGCGCGGGTCTAGGCGCCGCACGGTCAGGTATTGCTCGATGGCCTCGGCGAACTGGCCGCGCTGCTCGAGCAGCAGAGCCAGATTGTGGCGGGCCGGGACGTGCGCCGGATCCAGGGCGATGGCCCGGCGGAACAGGGCGACGGCCTCGTCGAAGGCGTGATCCTCATTCAGGGCCTGGGCGAGATTATAGGCCGCCGCGGCCGAGTCTGGCCGTAGCTCGAGCGCGCGGCGATAGAGGGCGATCGCCTGCTGAAGGTCCCGCGTCAGCGTGACGTTGGCCAGGTTGTTGAGCGTGTCGGCGTGGTCGGGGGCGATGGCCAGGGCCCGTTCGAAAAGCTCGGCGGCCGCGCGCTTGTCGTTAAGCCGCGCATGGATCTGGCCCAGATGGTTGTAGGCGCGCGGATCGGTGGGGTCGCTCGCGATCGCGCGTTCCAGAAGCTCCACGGCTTGGCGCGAGTTGCCCGTTTGCTGGGCGATCAGGCCCATATAATGAAGGGCTCGCGCATGATCCGGCGTTCTGGCCAGCACCGCGCGATATACGCTGGCCGCGTGGGCGAGATCGCCGCGCTTGTGTCGATCGAAGGCCTGCTCGACCTGGCGATCGATCTCCGAGGGCGAGTACGTTGCGGTCTCAGGGTTCACGGCGAAGGTCACGAGCGAGGTTGAAAATGCGTGGGGCGTGGCGATGATCGCGAGCGAGCCGACCGTTCCATTGGGCAGGTTCGATTGCTCGGCCTTGACGCGCAAGGTGTTGGCGCTGGACGAGGCCGCTTGGCTGGCCGACGCGCGCCGCCAGAACGACTATGATGTCCACGCCCAGACCCAGTCCATCATCCTGACCTTCTGCGAAGGCTGGCCCGACGTTCGGATCTTTCGCGCCGCCGGCTGGGATCTCCTGGCCGAGGAGGCCCAGGATCTGATGGACCGCGTGATCGCCAAGCGCTACCCGCCGGGCGGCACGGTGCTGCGAGCCATAATGGCGCGCCTGCCGGCGGGCTGCCGCATCGCCCGCCACACCGACGGCCATCCGTCGTTCGCCGCGGCCCATCGCATCCACGTGCCGCTCGTGACCAATCCGGATGTCGAGTTCATTGTTGGCTCCGAGCGCATCCCGCCCAGGGCTCAATATGCGTTCGAGCTGAACAATCTGATGGCGCATAGCGTCGCCAACCGCGGCGACGCCGCCCGCATTCACTTCATCTTCGACTATGCGCCGTCTCTGAAAGCGGTCTGACGGGCGCGTCATCAGCTGAGGTGTTTCCAGCGGGTGGGCTCGTTGGCGGCTGGCAGGCATCGAAGAGCCGCGCCCCCGACGCGAGCGGTCGCCCCGCCCCGCCCCCCTGGCGACAGCAGCGACCAAAGTTCGGCCACCGCGGTCGATGTCGACCGGCGGTCGCGATGGGCGATGATCTTGAGATCCGCGCTCCAGCCTTCGATCTCGACCCGGCGCAGCGCGCCGCGCGGGGCCTCGTTGGCGACGCCGATCGGCAGCCAGGCCACGCCATGGCCGGCCATGGCCATGGCGCGCAACACGGCGGTGGACTCCGCCTCGAAGATCACCGGGCCGCGTGGGCGGGTCGGGGCGGCGTCCAGAAGAGCCTCGACGACCCGGGCGAAGGTGGAGGTCGGCGTGTAGGCCAGCAGCGGGACCGCGCGGCCTGACCGCTCCAGCCGTTCGGTGACCCAAGGGGCGGCGTAGGGAGCCAGGACTTCCTCCCCGATCTCGACACGCTCGTACTGGTCCTCCGGCAGGGTCACGCCGACAATCGCCGACTGGTAGGCGATAAGGATGTCAATGTCGGCGGTCATCAAGGCCGCGACGATGTCGTTGACGTCGCCGCTCACGATGTTCCAAGCGACGTCCGGGCCCACCGCGCGCTGCCAGGCGCCCCACCAAGCCGGCAGGCGCCCGGTGGCGAGGGAGTGAGGAAGAGCCAGGCTCAACTCGCGCCGCGGCCCGCTTGTCGGATCGTTCGACTGGGCGTCCGTGATCTGCTGAACGATCGCGGCGGCGCGCTGGCGGAAATTCTCGCCATCGGGAGTCAAGCGCAATGGGCAGGATGCGCGATCGATCAGCGACACCCCCAGCCACCATTCCAAGCCCCGAATGCGGCGGCTGAACGCCGCTTGGGAGATGTTGCGCAGGCGCGCGGCGCGGGTGAAGTTTCGGGTGTCGGCGACCGCCAGAAAGTCTTCCAGCCAACGCATGTCCATGGCGCCGACAAGGTCGCGTTGGGCTTCGGTTTCCATGCTTCAGAACGCCCTGGATCCCGCGACCGCCATCGCGGGCGCTCGGTTTTCCCGACCAGACCGCGATTGGCTCCACAGGCGATCGAGCAACGGAATCCGGGCCTGGCGATCACGGTAGGCGACAATGTTGAGCCGGGCGCTCCACTCGCCGGCGTCCAGGCGCCTCAGGGCGCCTGGCGGCGCTTCGCGCGCCACGCATTCGGGCAGCCACGCCACGCCGTGGCCGGCCACCGCCATGGCGCGAAGCACCGCCGAAGTCTCGGCCTTGAAGACAACGCGGCCGGGCATCCGGTGCGGCGCGTTGGCGATGATGGTCTCGACGGCGCGCGCGAACGATGAAGGCCGCGCATACATCAGCAGCGGCGCGGGCTCGCCCCGCTGGCCCGAGAGAAGGCCCGGACCCGCGAGCGCGGGCGCGGCATAGGGCGCCAGGATGTCCTGGCCAATCGCGAGCTGTTCGTAGAGCTCGGCCGGCGGACACATGCCCGGCGTGTCGGGCTGATGGCAGACGACCAGATCCGCGTTGCCGGTCATCAAGGCCGCCAGGCAGTCGGAGGCGTTGCCGCTGATCACGCTGTAGAGGACATCGTCGCCCGCCTCGGCCGCCCAGTCGTTCCACCACTGGGGGAGGGCCCCCGAGGCCAGGGAGTAGACCAGCGCCGCCCGCACCGGCTTCCGGCGGACCGTCCCGGTCTCGCCGATGCTCAGCCGCGCCTCGCCGATCTGCCGCATGATCTCCATGGCGCGTTCGCGAAACCGCTGGCCGTCGCGGGTCAGCCGAATGGGCGTGGTGGTGCGATCGATGAGCTGCGTGCGCAGCCACGATTCCAGCGTCTTGATCCGACGACTGAAGGCGGCCTGCGAGACATTGCGCAATTGCGCCGCGCGCGTGAAATTGCCGGTTTCCGCGACGGTGAGAAAATCTTCCAGCCAACGAGCGTCCATGAAGGCGCAGACCCCATAGCGCGTTTCGAAAGACGACACGCGACCCGACTTCGCGATTTGCTGGCTTGGGGAGTCAAGTTTGACCAAGGCGGCGGCGGCGGCTTTTGGCCGGATGCCATCTTAATCGGCGGGCTCGTCCATGAACCTGCGCGCGGGTTGATCCATTCCGTTGCACAGGGCCCTTCGGGAAATGCGAGCGGCGGGCGTAGGGATCACCCCGCGCATCCGGCGCAATCGCATCCAGATCATGTTCGGCGGGCTGAAGGGCTGGCGACGCGTCGCCACCCAGTACGACCGCCGCTCGACCGTCTTCCCCGGCGCGCGACACTCAGCGCCGGTGAACCCCACAGGCCATAATTGATCGAGATCAATTATGGCCTGTGTTGTAAATAATATTTCAATTGATGAATTTATAAATTTAGTACATTTCTAAATAATGTTCTTAAATTCCGCGTTTTTGGTTGAAATTAATCTAAAAGGAATTTTCGAAATGGCAAGTGAACTCAATAATAGAATTATAAACATATGCGAATACGGTTCATTTGTTCATTTCTGGGTGGGTGGTCAGAATATGCCATTCAAAGTATTTGTGGATGGTGTTGAGGGGGGCGAGGTTGCTGATTTTTCGGAGGCGCTTACGGGCCTCCCTCTGGAGAGTCAGGCTGCATTGACGTCGTGCTTCGAGGAAGCCGCCAAGCACCGCTCCGCTACCGGGGTTGAATTCATCTACAGATCGGTGGCGGGCAAGGATCGCTGGTTCCTTGCCAGGTTTCTGCCGTTACGGCCCGAGCGCGTCCTGTGCGCCTTTATGGACATCAGCGCGCTCAGGGTGCGTGAAGAGCGCACCGGGCTTATTCTCCAAGAATTCGCGCATCGTATCAAAAATACGATGACAATGGTTCAGTCGATCGCCCGTCTAACGCTTAAGGTGGACAGTTGGGATGCTCACGCGCTGCAGGCCTTCCAGGCGCGACTGATCGCGTTGGCGGGCGCCCATGATCTTCTGCTCCGCAACGATTGGCAGGGAGCTTCTTTGGGCGATGTCGTCAGAGAAGCAATCGGACCTTTCATAAGGCAACCCTCTTCTATCCATGTGGAGGGAAAGCAAGTGATCATATCGGCCCGCTTAGCCAAGATCATGATCTTGGCTATTCATGAGCTATGCACGAACGCGGTAAAATATGGCGCGCTTAGCGCGCCAGACGGTGAGGTGAGCATTTCCTGGAGGATTCACGAAGAGCAGGGCGTAACCATGATGCGTCTTCTTTGGCGTGAAACGAAAGGTCCAGTCATTAAGGCGCCCCCCGCGCGTCGTGGATTTGGGGCGAGGATGATCGAGGAGGTGCTTGGGCGTCAGACCGGGGTGGCGAGCCGTTTAAACTTTGCGCCCGAGGGCTTATGGTTCGAGCTGGCGGCCCCGCTTGTCTCCCCAGAGGACGCCTTGCCTCAGGCGATATTCGATAAGTTGAATGATGTTGACCTGACGGCCTGAAACTCCTGCAGCAATGACTGGAGTCCGTTCCTGCCAAAGGGCGGCCCGATGAAGCGACCGCGCTTCACCGAGGCCCAAATTATCGGGATCCCGCGGGGGCGGGAAGCCAGCGTGAGGGTGGCGGCCCGGCGCCGCGGGCGCGGGCTGAGTTCGCCGATCTTCTGCAATCGGCGGGTCAGGTGCGACGGGCCGGAGGTGTCGGAGGCGAGGCGCTTGAAGGCGCCGCGGGACGATAGCGCCAGCTCAAGCGCATGTTCGCCGACGCCATGCTCGACAATGTCGCGCTAAACTGGAAGCCTGGAGGCGCGGTCACGTCCGCGCTCGGGTCTAGGCCGGATGGCGCGCCACGGGGACGGATAGCGCCGCGCGCCGGCCTTTTGCCGACCACTCGACGAGGTCTGAATCAACCCAAAATAGATATAGTTTAGATTGCGGTGAATGTGGCGATTATTCAATTTAATCGCTTTGGATGCGGGCGATGCATAAAATGTAGAGGTAATAATGTCAAGCAATGGTGTAAAAATTGAGTGTTATGGCGACACTGATATAGAGCATTTTGTTTCAGGTTTATACGCGCCGGTAAAGGTTGTAAGTCGGGACGTTGTCGGATCGTCTGGGATGCGGGGATCCGTGACGAGGGTGGGCGGTAGTCGTATAGAGTATCATGAAATATTTGGGAATTTCGATTTAGTTTCCAGGGACTCTTTGGACGACACCATCTTTCTTATGGTTTTACGCGGCGGTCTCGAATTAAGTTTTCAGAATTCTGATTTACATCTAGAGACGGAGATGGCGGCCATCTACCGAGATCCGCGGAGCGTGAGGATGCGGGAGGGTGGGCGCCAGCTGTCTCTGATTATCCCCACCGCCCAGTTGCAGGCGGGTGTTTATCGGCTGCTCGACGGCAAGGCCGGGCGTCCCTTGGAATTTTCCAAGGCCGCGCTTTCAGCTTCGGCTTTGAGTAGCTTTGCCTCGGCTCTTCTGGGCTTGGAAAGCTCGCCACTTGTTCATCTGGCGGAGGATGTGCCCGGCCGGCGCAACGGCCTTGAGGAATTGATCATAGACTCACTAATATCAAAATTCCCAAATAACAACTCAGATCTGCTTGAACATGTTCCACACATCTCGCCACGCCAAGTAAAAAAAGCTCTGGAACTGATACATGGATCCCCTCGCCGTCAGAAGAGCCCCTATGAGCTTGCTTCGGCCAGTGGTGTAAGTACACGAGCGCTGCAATATGCCTTCAGAAGGAGTACGGGAAGGACGATCTCGGAGTATCAGATATTATTGAGATTAAAATATGCTAGGGATGATATCCTGAGAGACAGATCAAATAGTATCGAAGCGATATCGTCATATTGGGGATTTAAATCTCCATCGCATTTTTCGCAGCTTTTTAAGAGGGCGTACGGCATCTCGCCCTCTGTCCTTCGCCAGAAGCATTTCTAGGCGGCGTGGACGGAGTGCGCGACCGCGGCCGTCTGGGGTGCGACAGGGATAAAGCCGACGACGCGCAAGCGGCGGTGTTGTCGTGCCCGGCAACGAGCGTCCAACGCCGGAACTGGCGGCGGACCCGCGCCAGATCGACGCGCGATAGCGAGCCGCTTTCCGCCCCCGACATCGCCGGACGCGTTAGTCTGGTGCGGGACCGTCCCCGCTTCGCTCCGCCCCGATAGCGAGGGGGACTCCACAGGCGACGAGCATCGAACCTCGGCGGCCAGCCCAGGCTGCTCGCCCGTCGTGGCGATGCAAGACTGTCGTGCTGACGCACATTTCGCCTTCCCTCGCGCCAATAAGGACTATGCGAGGGTTAGTCGCCATTCCAGATGCTCGCGATAGTGGGGATCAGGTTCGCTAGCCGCGGCCTGGCCGGTGAATGAGCCGCGCGGGCCGCTTTCCCGCGAGCGTCTGGCCGCTCCGGAACGCCAAGAGCCGCCGCGTCCCCGTATCGGACCGAGGAGGTCGTCAGACGTTGACTTGGACACACATGGCTCGAAACGCTCCAGATTCTTTTACCTCTATCGAGCGCAGCTACATAAAGGCTGGCGCATTTTGTGGCCTCGCGGAGTTGCTTGAGGCGGATCGAGGTGTTTTCGAGGCGACGTTCCAGGAGGTTGGTCTGAGTCTCGCGGCGCTGACCGAGCCGGATCAGTATGTCAGCGTTCAGTCATTTGGGGCCGCTTTGCAACGACTCGCCGTGCGGCTCGACAAGCCGTCACTGGGGCTGGAGTGGGCGGCGTGGAGCAGGCCTTACTTTCCCCAGTTGGGGCCGATGATGCTTGCCGGCGCCGACGCCGCTACGTTGAACGAATGGATTGACATTACCGCGCGTTATTGGCCGTGCCATACCAATGCCTATCGCACACGCCTTGTCTGGGGCTCGGGCCGCACCGAGGTCGCCTACCGGTTCGAGCCTAGCGCCCTGACGCTAGAGCGTCGCCAGTTCATCGAGCATTTGGCCGCCCTCACCAGTCTGGCCTTCGAAACGCTCACCGGGATCAGGGATAACAAGCACGTCATTGTGCGATTCCGCCATGCTCGCCCGGTCGATACGACCCCGCATGAATCGATCTTCAACTGTCCGATCGAATTTAACGCGCCGCGCAACGAAATCGTGCTGGCCAGCGCCCAACTCCAGCTGCCGATTGTTCTTACGCCGCAGTGGAAAAAAAATTGCGCCATGCGGCGCATCACCGAGCGTATCGCCGAGTCCGCTGAAGTCCACAGCGATACCGTTAGCGCCCGCGTCGCTGTCGGCATTCAAGCAATGCTCGGCGTTGGATTTGTCAACCTTCAACGCCTCGCCGAGTGCATGAACTTTAGCGCCAAGACGCTTCAGAGAAGGCTTGCCGAGGAGGGCGCGTCCTATGGCGAGATCCTTGATGAGGTCCGTCGCGCCAAAGCCCTACGCCTTTTGGCGGAGACGGAGCTTTCGATGTGTCAGATCAGCTCTCAACTCGACTACTCCTCCGCGCCCGCGTTCAATGCGGCGTTCAGGCGCTGGGCCAACATGCCGCCACGCGCCTTTCGCCAATCAAGCAAGTGCGCCAATGGCGGCAAGTCACCGATTGGGCCGAGCCTCGCCCAGCCTTTGGCGGCGCAGATTGCGGAGTATGTGTCTCCAAAAATGAAGAATATTGTCTCAAAATAATAAAATGTAGGTACGGCTATATTAATTGGCATTATGGGTAACGGATGATGCATATTTTATGACAACGCCATTGTTGTCAGATTTGGGCGCGCCAACCTTCTCGCGAAATCCGAATCTCTAGGATTTTGGGCGTCGGGGTCGAGGGGGACGGAAGGGCGGCGGCGATTTCGCCGGCTGGGCGCGCCAAATCTCGCGTTTCTGGCCTGGCGCCTTCACGCGCTCGAGGCGTGCCACCGCCCGTCAGTCGCGGGCTTGGCCGAGCAAGGACATGAAAATATGGATGAACGGAGTCCGCAGGCTTCAGCCGAAATTGACCAGATCGAGGCCATTCGGCGTCGGCTTGAATTCATGCTCCTCACGCCGCAAGATCAAGCCGCTATCCGGACGCTGAAGGGTCTTATCGATCGAGAATTGCCGGTGGCGCTCGATCGCTTTTATGTTGAAGTGCGGCGTCACTCCGAAACCCGCCGCTTTTTTCAGTCCGACGAGCACATGGATGCGGCCAAAGCGGCGCAGACAGGCCATTGGATCAACATATCGAATGGCGACTTCACGGGGAGCTATGGCGAAAAGGTCCGTAAGATCGGTAGCGTGCATGCCCGCATCGGCCTAGAGCCAAGATGGTATATCGGTGGCTATGCGATTGTTCTCGACCATTTGATTAGAACAGCAATTTCCGAGAATTTCCCTACTGGCGGTTGGCTATCTAGCAAGCCTCAAATGACGCCGGCCGAATTTGGCCGTGCGCTTGGCAGTCTTGCCAAGGCTGTGCTTTTAGACATGGATCTAGCGATCTCGGTTTACCTTGAAGAGGCCGAAAAGGCCAAGCAAATCGTCCAGGCCGAGGCAATAGCGAAAGAACAAAACTCCGTTTGTGAAAGTTTTGGTTCGGTGATAAAGCGTATTGCTGAGCAAGACTTGACTTCTCGCGTTAGGGTGGACGTGCCGGAATCCTATCATGGATTGCGCGATGATCTTAATTCCGCGGTTGTAACATTGAGAGACGCCCTTGATGAAGTTGGGCGCAGCGCATCGTCGATCAATATCTCGGCCAGCGAGATACGCAACGCCGCGGATGATTTGTCTCAACGCACCGAGCAGCAAGCCGCCTCGGTTGAGGAGACCGCCGCCGCGCTCGAAGAAATCACGACAACGGTACGGGAGACGGCCAAACGCGCCGAGGCCGCGGGCTTGGTCGTCGAGCGCTCTCGGCAGAGCGCTGAACAGTCCGAGGCGGTCATGCGGAAATCGATCAACATGATGTCGGAGATCGAACGCTCATCGCGTCAGATTGGCAACATCAACGACACGATGGATGAGATCGCTTTTCAGACCAATCTGCTAGCGCTGAACGCCGGGGTGGAAGCGGCGCGCGCCGGTGAAGCAGGCAAGGGCTTCGCCGTGGTCGCCCAAGAGGTGCGCGTGCTCGCGCAACGAGCGTCCGAGGCCGCCAAGGAAATCCGCGGACTTATCACTGCCTCGGACCGGCAAGTTCAGGAGGGTGTCGCGCTGGTCGGCGAAGCAGGCATCGCCCTGCAAAACATTATCGCCGATGTACAGGAGATCGATCTACACGTCTCCGCCATTGTCGACGCCGCTCGCGAACAGTCACTGGGCCTTCAGTCCGTTAACAGCGCCCTCTCGATGATTGATCAAAATACTCAACAGAACGCGGCGATGTTTGAGCAGTCCTCCGCAGCAAGCCAAAATCTCGCTATGGAGACCAATCAACTCGATCGTCTCTTGAGCAGGTTCAAGCTGGGTGGGCAAAGCCGCCCACAGGTCACCGCGGAGAGCGAAACGCGCCTAGGGGCCCCCGTCAGGCTGCGCGCGATATGATCGAGCGGACGTCCGCCGCCAGCGCCAATGCGACAGCTTGGGGGCGCTAGAAGAAGGTTTTGGTCTCGTCGAAGTATCGCAGGAACGAAGATGAGACCAAAACCTTGCCGCGAAGGCGCCGCCCCGTCGGCGGGCGGTGAAGGATAAGGTCCTCGACGAGCGCGAGGAATGAATCGAGCGCGGACGCTCGCACGCCGGCGAGCTACGCAAGCGCCCGAGCCGGGGCGGCGATTGAGACGCTTGGACCGATGATCACGTCCGAGAGCATCGAGCGCATGGCCAGCGCCACCCGTGATGCTCTACGCGACCCCGAAGGGAAGTATCGCCGCGGCCAGGTGCGCGCGGTCGTTCAGCGTCGGGGCGCTCTCGACGACGGAGATCAAGGTCATGGGGGAAGGACCGAACGTCTCAGAACCATGGCCGCCTCGGCGGGCCATCACTCGGTTCTTAAGGAAGTTCGCGGTTCTAAACCGAAATGGCGCACCCGACACGATTCGAACGTGTGACCTTTGCCTTCGGAGTGGATTTTGGAGCTTTTCGCCACCATTCTCCAGGGCCGCTAGACGCCCTATATCGCATTGAATATGCTGGACAAAATGGCGATTTAGGCACACCATTTTCTCGCTATCACACGCCACGATTTCCGGAAGCATGCTGCCGCTGGGCTTCCGGATTTTCGAAGGCAAAGGTCAGCGAGGAGAGTAGAGGTGAGGCTGTCCATCCGAACCGTCGAGGGCCTGGAGCCAAGCGACACCGACTACTTTGTCTGGGATGACGAACTGCCGGGCTTTGGGGTCCGCGTGTACGCCTCGGGCCGCAAGACCTATCTCGTCCAGTACCGGTCGAGCCGGCGCACACGGCGCCTGACGCTCGGCATCCACGGCGCCCTTACGCCCGAGATGGCGAGGCGCGAGGCCAAGATTCATCTGGGTGACATCGCTAAGGGCGGTGACCCGGCCGAGGAGAAGAAGACCAACCGTAACGGCATGACCGTCCGCGAGCTCTGCGAACGCTATATGGAGGACGCCGAGATCGGCCTGGTCCCTGGCAAGCGGCGGATGCCGAAGAAGCCATCCACCCTCCAAGCTGATCGCAGCCGCATCAGCTCCCATATCGCGCCGTTGCTCGGCACGCGCCTGGTCAAAGAGGTCACGCGGGCCGACATCCATCAGTTTATGCGCGACGTCGCTCTTGGAAAGGCGCGCCGCGATCGCAAGACCAAGCTGAGGGGGCGTTCGATCGTGCGCGGCGGCCTAGGCACAGCCGGGCGAACCTTGGGACTGCTCGGCGGCATCTTCACCTACGCTCAGCGGATCGGGGTGATCGAGAACAATCCCGTCCGGGGCATCCCCAAACCGGCGGTGAACAGCCGCTATCGCCGCCTCAGCGCAGCCGAGTACCGGACCCTGGGTGAAACGCTGCGCGAGGCAGAGGAAGAGGGGCACAACGAGAAGGCCCTGACGATCATCAAGTTGCTGGCGCTGACAGGATGTCGGCGGGGCGAAATCGAGAAGCTGCGTTGGGAAGAGGTTGACGAGGCCGGCCGCTGTTTCAGGCTGGCGGACACCAAGGAGGGGCGTTCAATCCGGCCTATCGGCCCCGAGGTCTTTGCCTTGCTCAACCATCGCCGGCCCGCCGACGCCAGGGGTTACGTCTTTGAGGGCGACGTCGCCGGCAAGGCCTTTGACGGCGTGACGAAGGTGTGGGGCAAGACGATCCGCAAGCAGCTGATGGATGTGACGCCCCACGTGTTGAGGCACAGCTTCGCCAGCATGGCCAACGATCTCGGCTTTACCGAAGCGACGATCGCCGCGCTCCTTGGCCACGCCGCCGGCACCACGACCAGCCGCTACGTCCATAACCTCGACACCGCCTTGATTTCGGCGGCGGAGAAGGTCTCAGGGCATATCGCCGGTCTGCTGTTCCATGCCGACGAGCAGCAAGGTCTCAAGTCGCTGTTTGAAAAGTTCGGTGAAGCGACAGGGTCGTGGGGCAAGGCCGCTTAGGCCCTGGACGGCCTGTTAGCACCCTGTGGATCGGGTCGTGCTTTCGGGCGCAAGGATATCGGGATATCGGGCGCAGGTCGTGTCGGGACATCAGGCGCAGAGATTGCACCTAAGTCCTTTAGTGGCATGGGAAAATTCGACGTCTAACTTAAGAGTCTAACTATCTAACTTGTTGGTAGAGGGCCAAACGCCTGCACCAGGAGTGGAGGGCAATTGCTCGCCAACGACCTGGTCGAGCCATTCGCGCGAAGACCAGGTTGTAAAACGGCGCGAGAGCGCAGAATTACTGCGCTGGGCCCTTGCGCGAGCAGCAAAGGTCGTTGTTTGAGCCAGAAAAATCCTAGCGCCTTGGGTCCCGGAAGGCCCTGCGGCCCAGTTCAAGAACGGGCACAAGCGCAGCCAACAGCCCAACATCGCCGAGCGGCAATTTTCCTTGACTCTCTATTTTTTCCTTGTTTTGACGATTCCTCTTTTGTACTCTCTCTGCACCGAAAAGTGCCTCTCCGTTTGCCCGGCGAGGCGCTTTTGATTCGCGGGGTTGAGCTATGGACAAGGGCATCAAAAAGCTCCCTGAGGACCAAGCTGGTCGCGTCGAACTCGTCGAGCAAAACGAAATCGAAAAATTTACGCTGCGTCCTTCGCCTCGTGCAGTTGAGGAGATCGCTCGACTGGAAGAGTCCGCGTTGATGGCGGAACAGCGTCTGGGTATGTTCCTCGTTGGTTGAGGATTCGCCTCGCCACTACTGAGCGAGGCAATCCTTGCAGGCTCCCACGCAATTGGGGGTGCTAGCGACCACAGACGATTGGTCCAAACTCAAGGACCTTATCGATCCCACCGAAGACGTCGCGGTCCTTCAAAGCCTCCTAGCAACCTTCGAAAATATCGGCGCCAAAGGCTTCCTCCTTGAGGAGGCCTACATCGATCGCGACTTCTCGGCTGCCTACTCCGCCTTTTATGCGTCGGTGTTCTACCCCTACCTCAAGTACTGTCGCAGGCTGCACTTCTTCACATCCGACATGACGGCGCTGGCCGAGTTGACCTCGGCCGAAGCTGTCGCGCGGGACCTCGAAGAGCGCAACGAGCAGTATCTCGGATTTATCGTGCTGCGGCCGGTCAAGCATGCACCCGTCGGCATCGCCGTGGCCTCCACTCGGGCCATGTCCTTCGAGCCCAGTTGGCAGATCGAGCTCCGCGCCAGCTACGTGGTCCACGTGCTGGGCGCCGAGCTCAAGGTCGAGGGCTTCCCGCTGACGCAACAGGACACGCGGGTGGGTGCCTGTGCCCAAGCGGTCATCTGGATGGCGGGGCGCCATTTCCACAAACGCCACGGCGGTCCCTGGTTCTCGATGCCCGAGATCAACGAGGCGGCGCTCAAGCCGACCGACGGCGTGATCTCGCGGTCGTTGCCCGCCGGCTCGGAGTTTCTGACCCCGGACAATATCGTGCGCGCTTTGCGCGCTATGGACCGGCACCCAGTCGTCTACGCCGCCTCGCAGGACGAAGCCCGTAACCTCGTCTGGGTGCGGCCTGTTCACCAGATCCTCAGTCGCTACCTGGACTCGGGCATCCCCGTGATCGTGGGCCTTCGTCCACGCGCCGCGGCTGCGGTCGGCCACGCCGTGGTGGCAACGGGCCGCGTCGTGCAGGCGACGCCGCCGGAAGATCTGCCGCAGGATCCCACCAGCGCCGAGATGACCACGCACGTGCTGGTTCATGACGACCAACGCGGAGTCCATCAGCGCTTGCCTGTCCGTGCCGCGGACCGGACCGGTGACTATCCCTGGACGCTTGAGGAGGACGCGGCCTACCTGATCGTACCGCTGCCGCCTAAGGTCTTCATGACCGCCGAGGTCGCTGAGACGTTGGCACGCGATTACGTCGATGCGATCGTCGGCAGGGCCGACGAATATCGCCAGCGGGCCCAGAAGCCCGACGAGCCGCCGCTAGGCCCTGCTGCCGAGGTCGATTCAGAGTTCACTCAGACCCAGCAGGCCCGCTTGATCGCCCGCACCTACCTTACCTATGGCTGGAAATATAAGCGGCGCGCCCTGCGCAACCGCCTGCCCGCCGCCTTCAAGTCGGAGCTGATGCATAAGCAGTTCCCCCGATATGTCTGGGTGACGGAGTTCGCGCTCCCTGGCGATGTGAAGGGCTTCAATGTCTGCGACCACAAGGTGCGGGCCCACGTGGTTGTCGACGCCACGGGCAGCCGCTTTTGGGACAGCGTTCTGGTCGTCCAGGTTCCCGGCCTAAGCATGTTCTGGGCCTTCAACCCGGCGAGCCCGCCCACCTCCCAGCGCCTCATCTGGCGAGCCACCGATGAAGCTCAACCTTTTCTGCCGAAGGTGCGGGGGTGGGCGGACTACGAGGTCTGCGATTTACCGATCAAGCCGGCCTAGACCGGTCAGGAACTTCCACATCCGCCGCAGCCAAGACGGGTCGACCAGCGCGGGTTGCGGCGTTTCGACTTCGTCTTGGGTATCCACCGGCGGGTCGATGAGCCGCAGGTCGATCAGCGGATCACCGACCTGGTCGCTCGGGTAATGGCGGCAGGTCTTGTCGGCCACGGCCCGGAAACGATTGCTGGTGCGCACGGTCTGAGCGTCGCCGTCATATTCCAGATAGGCTCCGATTTCGCCTTGGCTGGCGCGCCAGGGCGTCAAGAGCTTGACGACTAGGCCGACTGCCAGGGACGCCAGGACGCCGTTGGGCCAAACCACCTGTGGCTTGCCGCCGGCCGCGCCGTAACGGGCCGCCTCCTCGCGCAGTCGGGCATCGGTCAGATACCCGGTGCACCACATGCAGGGCCCTCCGGGCATCGACAGGATCGTTTGGCCTGAGACCGAGAACCCGGTGTCTAGCTCGTGGACGTCCATGCCCATATCGACATAAGGGATCATCAATCTGCGGCAGAAGGCTTCCAGCTCGCTGCGCTGCGTGTAGGAATCCACGCCGCCGATGATGATGTCGCAGGCAGCCAGCGCGTCGGCCGCCTCCTGCCAGGTCGTGGGGATCGCCTGATAGTCGGCCTCGGGGTTGAGGCCGAGGTACACACGCTTGGCAATCAGCACTTTCAGGCGACCCGCGGCCACGTCCTCGACCGTCGCGCCGACCAGGCGATTGAGGTTGGTGTCCTCAACGGTGTCGAAATCGACGGCCGTGATGTGATGAACGCCCAGGTGCGCCAGCTGCTGGTTGACGTGGGATCCGCCGCCGCCCAGGCCCACCAAGCCAATCTGGACCGACTTAAGCACCGCCTCGCTGTCGGGGCCCAAGAAGCTTTGACGATCATGGCGGTTCATTGGAAAGCTCCTAACAAGTTGAGCTTGGGCCCGACCGCCGTGAAGCGGTTGATGGCGACGGCGTCGCCCAGGCGGTCGGTCCAAATCTGGCCGGCTGCGCCGTCGCGGCTCAGGACGATCGCCCCATGCGCCCGCTGCGGGCCAACGTTGAAAAAGTTGGGCACGAACTTGGCGTTTTCCCGCAGATCGACGGCGCTGAACCCGGGCTGGCCGCGATGATCGTGCATGTGCACGTGCAGGGCGGCCGAGCGCGTCTGTAGCGCCTGCTGAAGCGCTTTGCGGATGGCCGCCGGACCCATCATCGCGCCGACAGTGGGATCATCCAGATAGTCCTCATCGGCGATCGGCTGATAGGTGTGGGCCAGGATGGCCAAGTCCGCGCCCACCTTGGCTAAGCCCGCGAAGATGAAGCCCACCCGTTCGTGGGCGAACGGGTGGGGGCGCTCAAGATCGGCGCGGATCGCGCCGACCAGAGCCGAGGTCATTTTCAGGTGAGTTTTCATGCCAGCGCCGCCAAGTGATTGGCCAGGATCGCGCTCCAGGCCTGGGCCGCGGACACATAGCGCCACGACCAAGTGTGCCAGTTGCGGGTGAAGAGGGTGTGGGTCGACCAATTCTGACCCTTGCCCTCGACCGGTTCCGACAAGAAGAGGCGGGTGTCGTAACCGCCGTGCTCGTGCGGGCAGAGCAGGGCGTCACGGTGGATCAGCTTGCCGTTGCTGCGGATCGGCAGCTTGGGCAGGAAGACGTTGATCCGATCGCCATTCCCGAGCGCTTGCGCGCTCGGGAACACCGCCTTCAGCTTTTCGAACTCTTCGCGCGGGTTCACGACGAGCCCCCCTGACGGACGTGGCTGACCAGCTTCAGCCCGCAGACGACGTTGACGATTTCGCCCGGCTCGAGCGGGCGCAGGCCGTCGTGCTCGTCGATGATGTCGAGCTCCCAGCTGTCCTCCACGCCCAGCAGCGACTTGAGCTGCTCGGTCGTGTACTCGCCCGCCAGGATTTCGCGCGGCTCGAAGTTGAACTCGATCGTCACGTAGACCGGCGCCTCGACCGTGTAGAGGTGCTCGACGCCCTTGCCGTCCAGCTGCACGGTGTCGTTCGGACCGAGCTGCAGGTCGGGCTCGTGCTTGCGCACCAGCCAGACCTGACGGTCGGCCGGGACCTGGGCGATTTCGCGCAGGTCGGCCACCGAGATGGTCGCGGCGCCCCAGGGGTAGCGGCGTTCGTCGAGCACCCAGTAATAGAGGCGATCGCCGCGGAACGCGTAGAAGGTTTCGATCGGCGGCTTGCGCAGATCGACCTCCTTGGCGAGGTTGATCTCCTCGAGCATGCCATTGTCGTCGCGCTGGAGGAGCATGTGCTCGTCCGCGGGGCGGAGGCCGGCGAGTTCGAGGATGTCGCGCCCCTTCACCAGGGGATCGTGGGTTTGGAACGACTTGTGATTGACGACAACGTCGAACCGCTTCGGATGATTGCCATCGGCGGGCATGTTGTTAGCTCCTTTCCGGCGGGGAGGCCTTGGAGTTGGCGAAATCGACAACTAAGTTGCGTCGATAGTGACAAGATAGGAGGCATAGCGATCGTGTCAACATCACCATGGCGAATTCGACATGTCGGATAACGAAGACGACGCGTCAGCCATCTTCAAGGAGCGGCTGAAGCGCGCGCGGGACATGCGGGAAATGAGCCAGCAGGACCTGGCCAGAAAGACGGGATTGCCGCCCAGCTCGATTTCCCATTTCGAAAGCGGCGGGCGGCGGCCCTCGTTCGACAATCTGCGGCGCCTGGCTAATGCGCTTAGCGTCTCGACGGACTTTCTGATCGGACGGACCGACGACAAGGCCAATGAGCCGGCCTTGGCGGCCCAGAAGATCTACCGCAACCTCGACAAGCTGAGCGACTACGACCTGAGCATCGCCGACCAGTTCATCGAGGTGCTGGCCAACAAGGATCGCGAGGGAAAGAAAGAATGATCCGCAAGGGACCGCAGCTACAGATGGCGCGGTCCCGCGCCGCGCAGGTGCTCCAGGACTATGGCCTGGACCGCCTGCCGGTCGATCCGATCGCCCTGGCCCAGACCTGTGACATTCTCGTCGAGCCCAAGCCGCCGCAATACGACGGCTTCTCCGGCATGCTTGCCCGGGTTGGCGAGAGCTTCGGTATTCTCTACGCCACCTATGTGCCCAGCCTGGGGTTCCAGCGCTTCAGCGTCGCCCATGAGCTGGGGCACTACTTCCTGGACGGCCACGTCGACCAGCTGCTTGGCCGCGGTCCTCATGTCTCTAAGGCTAATTTCACAAGTTCCGATCCGTACGAGCTGGAGGCCGACACCTTCGCTGCCGCGCTTCTGATGCCCGAAGCCCTATTCAAGCTTGAGCTGTCGAAGCGCGACGAGGGGCTCGCGACGGTGCTTGCTCTAGCTGACCTCTGCCAGACTTCGGCGACAGCCACGGCTGTGAACTATGCACAACACACGCGGGCGGCCGTCGCTGTTGTCCAGAGCACTGACGGGATTGTCGACTTCTGCGTACTCTCTGAGGCCATGAAGGATGGGGCGGTCGGTTGGATCAAGCGGGGAGATCCCATACCGATGCGGGGTGCCACACGGTCGATCGCCAGTAATCGTAGCCGCGTTGACGCCGGCGCCCGAGACTTGGCCGACGTGCGACTGAACACTTGGTTCGAGCGCGCCACAGCGCTTCCGCTTCAGGAAGAGGCGGTCGGCCTTGGTCGTTATGGGAAGGTCCTTACGGTCCTCCACTGCGAGCGTCTCAGCATGGCATCGGACGGCTTCGACGATGAGGAAGAATCCGAAGACGAGTTGATCGAACGGTGGACTCCGAAATTTAAATAGGCGGGCCCAAAAGCTTAGGCAGAGACCCGATCACGATGGCCAGATAAAAGGACCGCCGTCAGTGTGCGGTTTGGCCGTTGATCGGCAAGGATTTTCTGCGCCGTCGCCTCCCATGGCCTGCCAGCGCATTTTCTAGAAGATGAGAAATTCCAATAGCATTTCCGCCATCGCGGGCGCGCTGGCGTATCCTGGCGCATAAGCCTTGGGGCTATGGGCTCGAAGAGGTCAGGAGGGCTTGTTGACTGATCTGATCGTCAATTGGGTTCAGACCCCTACAGGCGACGGCTGGGACGTCGAACCCGATGCGGAGGTTTGGGTGAGTGTCGCGGCGATTGAGGCGTCGTTCCGCCGGGGAGATCAATGGGTCGGCCCTGGCGGCGCTGGTGCTGGTCAGCCAAGCCGCTACGCAAGAATGGGCGAAACCATTCTCAGCGGTATCGACATCTGGATGCCCTACATATCGCTTGATGCTTCCGGGGAAGTTCGCTTCACGGACGGTCGCCACCGCTTTGCTTGGGTGCGCGACCACGGCGCCGAAGCCATCATGATCTCCACCGGGCCCGGTGAAGTTGCCGAATGGGAGCGCCGGTACGGAACGACCGCTCGGGTCTGCAAGGTGATGCTGCCGCTGGCGAGGGGTTAGGCAAAGGAGGGCGGTCTAGGGGCGCGTGAGCAAGCGACAAGCAAGGTCTCGCCCCGCCCATCGAGTTGCGAATGTGTCGGACACCACCTTCCAACGCCCGCCAGGATGGCCAGAACCATGGTTGGCGCCCATGCAGGAACACTCGCAAACCTCGCCCTCGGCGCTCCAACAGGCTGGCGCGCATTTCTCCTGCGCATGGTAGGGCTGGATGATATAGACCTTACCGAACCGCTGAAGGCATCGTTTGACCAACGAATTGAACCAAGCCTGCGGTAGCTCCCAGTACTTTTCATCCTTCAACCAAACTGGCTTGATGCGGCCCTCGCCGCGAAGCCATGACCGGTTTTCCGGAGCATAGGGCAGCCTTGCAAGGAGCGGATTTCCGGGGCCTCGGCGGTAAAGAACCGGGACCAACTGCTGGTTCCAAACCCGCTTTAAGCGCTCGTGAGACTCATCATCCATACGCATCCAGTCCGCGTAAAGGCTCAGCTTAGAACGAATTGGTTGCACGATATGTTGGGGTTGGCCAGCCGCCCGCCAGTCCCTCAAGGGCGGCTACGCCGTCGCCTACGGCGATGGCCTGGCGGCCACCCTTGACCGGCTGCCGGTCGCCTGGCTGTGGCTCGGCATGCGGCTTAAGCCGCTTCAGGGAACGTCTTCCCCGGCTGTTCAGCCATGGCGCCAGAAATCCCGACTCCGCTTATGGCTGCTGACTCAGAAGTGAATCGCAGCCCCTGGCTCTCGACTTGCAACCTTCGCTCGAAACCGGAAACTGGCCTGGATGAAGCAGAGCCTTGACCATCTCCCCGCTGGCAAGCGCCGCGAACTGGAGTTCGTGGTCGACAGCCTGCGCGCGGCGTTCGCTGGCGCCCTGGCGCACAGGACCATGCCGCGCTTTCGGAACGGCAAGCTGCTTAAGATCATCCTGTTCGGCAGCTACGCCCGTGGTGATTGGGTGGAGGATCCGGTCGGCCGGTACTTCTCCGACTTCGACATCCTCGTTGTCGTCAACCACGAGGACCTCACTGACGTCCCAGAGTTTTGGGCCAAAGCCGAAGAGGCGCTCGTCGAAGCCCTGGCCTCGGGACAACACCTGCGCACGCCCGTCAGCGTGATCTACCACGCCCTCGACGACGTGAATGAGCAACTGACGCTCGGGCGCTACTTCTTCACGGACATCGTTCGCGACGGCATCGTGTTATTCGAGGAGCCCGGACATCCGTTGGCGAAGCCGGCGCCGCTGTCGGCCGAGCAAGCACTTCAGGAAAGCCGGGACTATTACGAGGAGTGGCTTCGGAGCGCGGACAAGTTCTTCCTGGCCGCTCGGTATCTCGTGGAGAACGACGCCCCCAAGGAGGCGGCGTTTCAGTTTCACCAAGCGGCCGAGCGCCTCTATCACACGCTGTTTCTGGTCCTGACGCTCTACAGCCCCAAAACCCACAGTCTGAATCAGCTACGCAAGCTAGCCGAGGGCTTGGACCCCGCCTTGGCCCAGGTCTGGCCCGGGCAGAACAAGTTCGAGCGCCGCTGCTACGAGCTGATCCGCGAGGCTTATGTGAAGGCCCGCTACTCGCGCCACTACCACATCACCGCCGAGCAGCTGGCGTGGCTGGAAGAGCGGATTGGGATGCTGCGGAAGATGGTCGTTGAGCGCTGCGAGAAGCGTCTCGCTGAACTTCAGAGCGCCGCCTGATCGATCGCTGCGCCACGCGACAGACCGAGCGGAGTGTCCGCTAGACCAGGGTCAAACATGCGAGACATATTTTTTCTACCGCGCCGCGAGATTAACACTCCCATTGACACTTATCCCCAATTGATTCACGATTTGTTCACTGGATTGGCGCGAAAGGGAACTGATGAGGCGACAGTCGCCAAACCTCACCCTGAGCCTACCGCGGTGTGAAAACTGCCACCGCTACTGGCGCCCCGGTAAAGGTGTCTCTGGGCGGGACGCTTACTGCGCCCATTGCGCAAAGGGCCGGCGTGCAGCAGCGGTCGCACGCTTTGATCTCAAACCAATTACGAGCGCCGATCTAGAGGGACCTTACCTGCTGCCGCGTCGCCTGCGCCCAAGCTAGGCTCCGAAATACGCCTCAAGCTCTTTGTGCGCCTGGCGGCTGCCGACTATGCCCCCAGACCCGCCGAGCGTCATCTTCCGCCCCTTGCCCAATGGTTCGCTCCAAGCAGCCCACTCGTGCTTTCGCGGCGAATGACGGATCCATTCCACGACGATCCTGCGGGCTTTGGACGATTGCTCCCAGCGGATAAGGTCTGCTGTAACGCTCACAGACCATACCGGCGCCACAGGAAGCCGTGACAGCCCGCCGAGCGCCTGACCCGCCGTCTGGTAGCGGGATGCCGTGTCGTCGTTCATCATTTTACGAATGACGCGCCGCCACGCCTTCGGGACGTGAGGTAGCCACTTAAGGGTATCCGCAAAGCCGCCGTTCTTGATTATCGCCTTCGGCTCGATGCTCTCCTCATACCAGACCTTGCCGTGGATGAGGCGGTACAGGGTCATTCCGAAGGCCCAAACGTCGGATTTGGCACTCGTTCCCTTCCCAAGCCAGACCTCGTGCGCGATGTGGTCGGTGTACCCGGCCTGCGACGCGTAACCGAGAAGCAGGTTGTCCGTGACGAGTCCAAAGTCGCCGATCTGAGCGACGCCGGCTGCGTCGATCAGGATGTTCCCCGGCTTGATGTCTCGATGAAGCATGTTTCGTGCGTGAAGAGCTGCGAGGCCCATCAGCACTTCAGTGCCAGCCTTCCGCACGGCAGCCAGTGTCATTGGACCAGTTTCGAATGCACTCTGGAGCGATCCGCCGGGGCAAAAGGCCATGCAGAAGCGGATGCTGTTGCCGTCCGGCAGCTCCTCAATGTGATAGACCTGAACAACGTTGCGATGTGTGGCCTTTGAGAGATTCTGCGCTTCAGCAAGAAACCCCGTCTTGTATTCTTGCCACTCCTTATCTGTATGCGTGGGCTTTCTAGCCAGCACTTTTACGGCAACATCGCCGTGTACGCCGTCCTTGCCTAAGAACACGACGCCAAAGTGGCCATTTCCTAATTTGGCACCAATCTGTAGTGCCGGAACGACAGGTGCCATTACTTCCTCGAAGCGACGATCAGCATAGCCGCCTCGCGGCTGGTTTTTCTCAGCTTGCCACCTTCGGTATGTTCATCCCAGAAGTCGTCATCCTTGAGATACTCGTCCACCTTTCTCTTACCGTATGTGCGGCTAATCACAGCCTTGGAGAGGACCTTCACTCCGCAGACCGACGCCGCCGCCGCCATAACGACCCCGCGAACCTCCGCGCTCGTAAGAAGCCCGAGCTTGGCCGCTCCGGTTGGAAGGGCGCTTGCTTTCACTAGGGCGAGATCAACCTTGTGCTCGCGGACGTAATCGGCGCACTGCTGATGAAGAACCGCTAACGCCGGTGACCGGTCACCGTTCTGAAGCTTCCATGTGTCGTCAGCGATCACCTTGATTGCTTGGTCGCTATCCGTCGGCACCTCGGCATCGACGACAGTTACCGTCTCACCGACTACAACAAAGCTCACACATCTAGTAGCCATGCGTTTCCCCCAAATAGATTGCTGGTCTAACGCGTGGTGCGGATTGTGGAAAGCGCCGTCACAATCTCACGCTGCGCTGCCTTGCTTACTCTTCACGCGCGCCCCTAAGGCGCTTGGCGTGCTTCCGGATACGGGAACGTAGCGCGCATCCAGGGATAGTGAGGCGAAGTTAGGTGCTTCCGGCTTGCTTCCGGCGCAAACGAGCTGCCCGGCCGCATGGCGCGGCACTCGGTAAATCATTGATTTTGCAGATTAAAATGGCGCACCCGGCACGATTCGAACGTGCGACCTTTGCCTTCGGAGGGATTATCGCTGGCTCCGCCAATAAACGCCAGGAGCCGCCGATGACCGCCTATCTCCCTGTAATCGCTAAAGAATTTGATTTCGGCTTCCGCCGGAGGTACGCTTTGTCTCGCCACAGTTTTCGCCCGCTTGCTTACGTGATGCTTACGCGAGAGAGCGCTGTCGGGTCGGAGAAAGCCCATGTCTAAGCTCACCAAAAGGGTCGTTGACGCCGCTGAAAGCCGCTCCAAAGATTACGTCATCTGGGACGACGAACTCCCCGGCTTCGGCCTCCGCGTCTTCACGTCGGGCAAGCGCAGCTACGTCATCCAGTATCGCCTCGGCAAGCGTTCGCGTCGGTTCACGATCGGTTTGCATGGCATCTGGACACCCGAGCGCGCGCGCCAGGAGGCGAAGGTCCAACTGGGCCGCATCGCTCAGGGTGAAGATCCCGCCGAGGAGAAGCAGCTCGACAACAAGGCGATCACCGTCAAGGATCTGTGCGATCTCTACGTTGCTGATCTCAAGGCGGGCCTCATCCTGGGTAAGGGCGGCCGGCCCAAAAAGGCGAGTACGATCCTGTCGGACACCGGACGTATCGAACGCCACATCGTGCCTTTGCTCGGCACCCGCAGGGTCAAGGACCTCGTGAAGGCCGACATAACGAAGGCCCTGAAAGACATTATGGCCGGCAAGACCCGCTGCAGCGTCAAGACCAAGAAACTGCGTGGCCGAGCCATTGTTCGCGGCGGCGCTGGAACGGCCACCCGGACCATCGGGCTGTTCGGCGGCATCCTCACCTACGCGGTCGAAGCAGGCATCATCGATATCAATCCGGTCCACGGCGTTCGGCGGCCGAAGGACAACGTGCGCGGACGGCGCCTGACCGAGGCCGAATATCGCCTGCTCGGCGACATCCTGACCAAGGCTGCTGAGAACGGGAAGTATGAGTTGTCGGTCGACATCATCCGGCAGCTCTCTCTCACCGGATGCCGTCGGACCGAGATGATCACCTTGGCTTGGAGCGAGGCTGACACGGATTCAAGCTGTCTCCGGCTGATCGACAGTAAGGAAGGAAGCTCGATCCGTCCGATCGGCTTGCCTGTCGTGGAGTATCTCGAAAACCGCCGAAAGGAGCAGACCGGCACCTACGTCTTTCCCGGCCAGGGTGATGACAATGCGTTCGGGAGTTTCCCCAACCACTGGGAGCAGATATTCGCAGACACCGCGCTCGCCGACATCACGCCACACGTCCTGCGGCACAGCTTCGCCAGTATCGCCAACGATCTCGGCTTCACCGAAGTCACGATCGCCGCGCTGGTCGGGCATGCCAAGGGATCGGTCACGAGCAACTACATTCATACGCTCGATACCGCGCTCATCATGGCCGCCGACACTATCGCGGGCTACATTCAGGGGCTTCTGGATGGAATCGAGTTCAAACAGACGGCCTACGCCCTGGACCGCGACTCCCGGAAAGCCGCCCTCGCGCGGTTCCTTCAGAAGGCCACCGCTACGGACCAGGACACGGCCGAGGACGCGGAGCAGTTGCTTGCAGCTTGATCGCGCGATGTGTCTTTCAGTTATTGCAGTTAAGCCCCGCAACCCTTATATTGGCTGGTCAGGAGACACGATCATGGCCAGCCAAGTGGTTCAGTTCGCCGGTCTGTCCGACCGCGACCGCAAGACTGTGACGCCTCTGCCAACCTTGGCAGAGGGCGATCACGTGGAGCTGCATGTGCGCCGTCGCGATGGACGGGAGCAGACCCTGTCCCTTCCGCCGGCCGCCATCAGCGCCGTCGAGACGCTGCTGTCTCGCCTGCTGAACGGCGAGAGGGTCGCTGTGCTCACGGAAGATCAAGAGCTGAGCCCGACCGACGCATCGGTGATCCTGGGCATCTCGCGTCCGCTCGTCGTCCATCGGATGGACATCGGCGATCTGCCGTTCCGCTACGTCGGAAAGCACCGCCGGGCATCGCTGAAGGACGTGCTGGCTTTGAAGGAGACGCTGGACGCTCGCCAGAAGGCGATGGACGCACTGGCCGAGGACACAGAGGATCTTGTCGTCAATCATGGCCTCTAGACCGCCCATCGCGGTCTACGACGCCTGCGTCCTCTATCCCTTCCATCTGCGCAATGTGCTGATCCAGTGCGCCTTCGATGGCTTGGTCGCCGCGCGCTGGACCGACGACATTCACGCGGAATGGATACGCAATCTGGCCGCCAATTCTCCCAGCACACCGGTCGCGCGCTTCGAGACCACCCGCGACATGATAAAAGCCGTCCTGCCTGACGCCAATGTCGCCAACCATCGGAGCCTGATTCCGAGCCTTTCCTTGCCCGATCCGGACGACCGGCATGTGCTTGCGGCGGCGATCGCTGGCGGTGCCGAGACGATCGTCACTTGGAACCTGAAGGATTTCCCCGCTTCGCAGATCGCCCCTCACGGAATCGCCGCTGTGTCGCCCGACGCCTTCCTTTCGGCCCTGCACCGAGCCTATCCGAAAGCCCTTCTCAATAGTATCGCGCGGGCGCGCGAAAACCTCAGACGCACGACGCCATCCGTTGCGGAATTCATAGGCATTCTCGAACGGCAGGGGCTGGCCGAGTTCGCTCCTGTCCTGCGGCGCCGCAAATCGCACCTGGCCTGATCCCCCGCAGGGCTCGGAAGTTCCGCTTCGAGTTATCGCCGCACCGGCAAGGCCGCAGAATCATTCTTGACTCTGTGACCTGAAAATTAGAACAAATAGCGAACATGCCTACACCGCCTTCGGAGGTCAAGAACGCACTTGCGACCCGAGCCCGCCATAGAGTCCCTGCGCGCGCAGATCGAGAAGATCGAAGGCCGGAGCCGGCGCGCCAAATCGGTCCTTCCTTTCGGAATCACCGAGGTGGATTCGCGACTCCCGGGCGGCGGCCTTGCCCTCGGCGCGCTGCATGAAATAGCCGGCGGCGGCAACGGAGCGGTCGACGGAGCCGCAGCGGCTTCCTTCAGCGCGGGCCTCGCCGCCCGCACCAAAGGCAAAATCCTCTGGTGCATCACGCGCGCTGACCTATTCGCGCCCGCCATTGCCCAGGCAGGCCTCGCGAGCGACCGCGTGATCTACCTCGAAGCCGGCGACGACAAGACCGTCCTCGCCTGCATGGAAGAAGGATTGCGCCACGGCGGCCTCGGGGCCGTCATCGGCGAGGTCGCCCGCCTTTCGATGACAGCATCAAGACGCCTGCAACTGGCGGCCGAAGGCGCCGGCTCGCTCGGGATCGCTTTGCGGCGCTGGCGGCGACAGACAGAGGCGACGGATTTCGGCCAACCGACCTCTGCGATGACGCGCTGGCGCGTCTCCGTAATGCCCTCAACGCCGCTACCCGTTCCCGGCGTGGGCCGCGCACGCTGGCTGGTTGAACTCATCCGCGCCCGAGCGGGCGAAAGTGCAGATTTCGAGTTGGAGGCGTGCGATGACACGGGTCGTCTCGCTCTTCCTGCCGAACTGGTCCACAGACCGGCTTCGGCGGAAGGCTGGCGACGCGGCGCCTCCGGCTGAGGCGCCGCTCGTCCTGATTGGCCGCGACGGGAACAGGCGGGTGGTGCTGGCGGCGGATGCTGCGGCCCAGGCCGCCGGACTGCGCGCCGGCATGCCCGTCACTAAGGCACAGGTCCTGGTGCCGGCTCTTATCGTGCAGGATGCCCAGCCAGTAGCCGACGACGAGGCCCTTGAACGCCTCGCGGTGTGGCTCCTCCGCTATGCGCCTATCGTGGCTCCAGACCCGCCTGACGGCCTCATCATCGACTCGACAGGCGCTGATCACCTCCACGGCGGCGAAGCCGTCATGCTGGAGGGCCTGATCGGGCGCCTCGCCATGTCCGGGATCACCGCGAGAGGCGCGATCGCCGACACCTGGGGAGCAGCCCATGCGCTGGCCCGGTTCGTGGCGCAGCCTGCCGTCATCGCGCCGGAGGGTCACGGCCCGTCCGTCTTGGAGCGGTTACCGCTTGAGGCGTTGCGCATTCCAGCCGCGACCACTGCGGCGTTGCGCACACTCGGCTTTAGAACGGTCGGCGATCTTCTGGCGCAGCCGCGCGCGCCGCTCACCTTGCGCTTCGGCCCGGAACTCGGCCGACGCTTGGACCAGGCCTTGGGCACTGCGGCCGAACTCATCGAGCCGGTCCGGCCTGCCGATCTCATCGAGGTGCGCCGCGCCTTCGCTGAACCGATCGGCGCGGCCGAGACCATCGCCCGCTACATCGGCAAGCTCGTCAGCCAGCTTTGCGAGCGACTGGAGGAAGGCGGCCTAGGCGCACGCAGGCTCGATCTCATCTGCCACCGCGTCGACAGCCGGGCCCAGGCCGTGCGGGTCGGCATGGCCACACCGGTCCGCGACGCGAAGCGGCTGACGCGCCTCCTGTGCGACAAGATCGAGACCATCTCGCCCGGCTTCGGCATCGAGGTGATGACCCTCGCCGCGAGCGTCGCCGAGCCGCTTGTGCGCAGACAGATCGTCAGTTCTTTGGTTGAGGAGAGCGCCCCCGACGTCTCCGATCTCATTGACACCCTGATGAACCGCGTTGGCGAACGTGCCCTCTATCGGCTTGCCCCGGTCGCCAGCGACGTTCCGGAGCGGTCTGTCTGTCGTATCCCGGCGATGGCGGCCGAGACGGGAGTGGGCTGGCCCGGCCATTGGCCGAGGCCCTCGCGCCTACTGCCGACGCCCGAGCCGGTCGAGACCGTCGCGTTGCTCCCTGATCATCCGCCGGTCTCGTTCACCTGGCACGGAATTCGCCGCCGCCTTCGACGCGGCGACGGCCCGGAGCGCGTGTTCGGCGAATGGTGGAAGCGTGACGCCGAGCTGGCCGCCGTCCGCGACTACTTCCGGGTTGAGGACGACGCCGGCGAACGCTACTGGCTGTTCCGCGCCGGCGACGGCGAGGACACCGCCACAGGCTCGCACCGCTGGTTCATCCACGGAGTCTTCGGATGAGCGAGCCCCGCTACGCCGAGCTTCAGGTCACCTCGCATTTCAGCTTTCTGCGGGGGGCGTCGTCCTGTGAGGAGCTGTTCGCCCAGGCCGCGTTCGCCGGGATCGAAGCGCTGGCCGTGGTGGACCGGAATTCGCTCGCCGGCATCGTCCGGGCCCACGAGGCGGCGAAGACCACAGGCGTCCGCCTGATTGTCGGCTGCCGCCTCGACCTCGCCGACGGTATGTCAGTGCTGGTCTATCCGACCGACCGACCTGCCTATTCCCGTCTCTGCCGCCTACTGTCGCTCGGCAAGCGGCGCGGCGGAAAGGCTAAGTGCGTCCTCGAATGGGCTGATCTCGTCGCCTACGGCGAAGGCCTGATCGCCATCCTCGTGCCGGACCTTGCCGACGATGAATGCGGATTTCGGCTGCGCCGCCTGCGCGATGCGTTCGGCGACCAGGCCTACATCGCTCTGACATTGCGTCGCCGGCCGAACGACCAGCTCCGCCTGCACGAACTCTCGAACCTCGCCGCCCAAATCCGGGTCGCGACCGTGGTGACGAACGACGTCCTCTTCCACGAGCCCGCCCGTCGCATCCTTCAGGACGTCGTCACCTGCATCCGGCACAACCTCACGATCGATACGATCGGCGATCGTCGCGAACGCCATGCCGACCGCTACATCAAGCCGCCCGAGGAAATGCACCGTCTCTTCGGCCGCTACCCCGAGGCGCTTGCCCGAGGCTTGCAGATCGCCGACCGCTGCCGCTTCAGCCTCGATGAGCTGGCCTACCAATATCCCGAGGAGCGCGATGATCCCGCTCTTACGCCGCAGGAGACGCTGGCGAAGCTCACCTGGGAGGGCGCAGCCGAGCGTTACCCGGAGGGCGTGCCCGGCAGTGTGACTGCCGCGCTTCAGCATGAGCTGCGGCTCATCGAGAAGCTCGACTACGCGCCGTACTTCCTGACCGTGAACTCGATCGTCCGCTTCGCCCGTTCGAAGGACATCCTCTGCCAAGGGCGCGGGTCGGCCGCCAACTCTGCGGTGTGCTACGTCCTCGGCATCACGTCGATCGACCCGGGCCGCAACGATCTGCTGTTCGAGCGCTTCGTCAGCGAGGAGCGGCGCGAGCCGCCCGACATTGATGTGGATTTCGAGCATGAGCGGCGCGAGATCGTCATGCAGTGGGTGTTCGACACCTACGGCCGTGACCACGCCGCGCTCTGCTCGACCGTCATCCGCTATCGCACCAAGGGCGCGCTGCGGGATGTCGGCAAGGCGCTAGGCCTGCCTGAAGACCTGATCGGCACATTGTCGTCTCAAGTATGGGCCTGGTCGGAGGAAGGCGTCGAACCAAAGCAGGTCGAGGAACTGAACCTCAATCTCGCCGACCGCCGCCTTCGCCTGACGCTCGACCTCGCCCGGCAGCTCATGGGCGCGCCGCGGCATCTCAGCCAGCATCCCGGCGGGTTCGTGCTGACCCACGACAGGCTCGACGACCTCGTGCCGATCGAGCCAGCCGCAATGGTCGATCGGCAGGTGATCGAGTGGGACAAGGACGACATCGATGCGCTGAAGTTCATGAAGGTCGACGTCCTGGCGCTTGGGATGTTGACCTGCATGAAGAAGGGTCTGGACCTTCTGGCCGAGCATAAGGGGATCAATCTCGACCTCGCCTCCATCCCGGCCGAGGACCCGCGCACCTACGCGATGATCCGCAAGGCGGACACGCTCGGGACTTTCCAGATCGAGAGCCGGGCGCAGATGTCGATGCTGCCGCGGCTGAAGCCGCGCACCTATTACGACCTCGTCGTGCAGGTCGCGATCGTCAGGCCGGGTCCGATCCAGGGCGACATGGTGCACCCCTATCTTCGTCGCCGGGAGGGACTGGAGGCCGTCCACTACCCGAAGCCCGAGCTGGAAAAGGTGCTGGGCAAGACGCTCGGCGTGCCGCTCTTTCAAGAACAGGCGATGCGCGTCGCCATCGAATGCGCCGGCTTCACCCCCGGTGAGGCCGACATGCTCCGCAAGTCGATGGCCACCTTCAAGTTCACGGGCGGTGTTTCGCACTTCCGCGACAAGCTGATCGCCGGCATGGTTGCCAACGGCTACGAGGCCGCTTTCGCCGAGCAGACCTTCAAGCAGCTTGAAGGCTTCGGCTCCTACGGATTTCCAGAAAGCCACGCAGCCTCCTTTGCGCTGATCGCCTACGCCTCGGCCTGGCTCAAATGTTGGCATCCCGAAGTGTTCTGCGCCGCGCTGCTGAATAGTCAGCCCATGGGCTTCTACGCGCCTGCGCAGATCGTGCGTGACGCGCGTGATCATGGCGTCGAAATCCGTCCGGTCTGCGCCAACGCATCCCGATGGGACTGCACGCTCGAGCCCCCCGGCAGCGAAGAGCGGTTCGCCATTCGCCTGGGCTTGCGCATGGTCAAAGGCCTCGCCAATGCCCACGCCGCGGCGATCGTCACGGCCAGGGCGGATCAGCCCTTCGGCTCGGTAGACGATCTATGGCGCCGTGCCGGCATCCCCGTCGCGGCGCTCACGCTGATCGCCGAAGCGGACGGATTTCGACCGCCCTTCGGCCTGGCACGCCGCGAGGCGCTATGGGCGATCAAGGCTCTGCGCGATGAACCGCTCCCGCTCTTCGCCGCCGCGTCGGCCCGAGAGATGGAGATCGTGCCGGAGGTCACCGAGCCGGCCGTCATCCTGCGCCCCATGACGGCGGGCGGTGAAGTCGTAGAGGACTACCGACATGTCAGCCTGTCGCTGCGGGACCATCCGGTCTCGTTCCTGCGCCGGGAGCTGTGCCGTCGCCGCATGGTCACTTGCCAAGAGGCGATGGACGCCAAAGACGGCCGATGGCTAGAGGCAGCCGGCATCGTGTTAGTGAGACAGCGGCCTGGTAGCGCCAAGGGCGTCATGTTCATCACGCTCGAAGACGAGAGCGGAATCGCCAACCTCGTGGTCTGGCCCAAGGTCTTCGAGCAGAACCGCCGCACCATCCTGTCGGCCGGCATGATCGCCGTGCGCGGGCGCGTTCAGCGCGAAGGCGAAGTGGTTCATCTCGTTGCGCAGCGTCTGACAGATCTTTCCGTCGAGCTGGCAAGCGTCGGCGAGCGCGACACGGCCTTTCCACTACCACATGGGCGCGGCGACGAATTCCATCACGGCTCGGCAAGCCCAGACCCGCGCGGCCTACCGCCAAAGGGACTTCGGACCCGCGATATTTATATCCCCGACCTTCACATCGACACTATCAAAGTCAAAACGCGCGATTTCCGCTAGGGTGCGCCGAGCCACTGCGCTCAAGCGCTGCGCACTCTTCGGACACGACTGGTCGAACCCTCCATCGGACTTTGGGCGAAGATCGGCGTCGCACCTTCACGGCCGCTCGCATGGCGACGTAGCAAGGCTGACGTCGTGTCGCGGTCTGCCGCACGGGCAAACGCAAAGCCTTGCCCGACTTTGCAGCCCATCGACCAAAGCTGGCTCGCCTGAACTTCTGTTTCGATCCCCTCGGCCACGATCTCAATGCCGAGCTGCCGCGCGATATCGATGAGCCCCTCGACGATCACCATGCTTGGATCGTCCGGCCATAAACGACCAATGAAAGCCTGATCGATCTTGATGATGTCTACCGGGACGTTCAGCAGATGCGTCAGCGACGCATGTCCGGTTCCAAAGTCATCGAGCGCGACGCGGACGCCGGCGGCACGCAATGCCTCTATCTCCCGTGCTACGACGCGATCACTTCGGCCGATACATGCGTCCTCGCTCACTTCGACGATCAAACCACCGAGCGGGACGCCAGCGCGACCGAAGGCATCTTCGAGTTTTTGAGCCAGGCTGCCCGTATAGAAATCGGCGGTCGAAACATTGAGGCCGACCTGCTGGACGAGTAGACCCCGATCCCGCCAGAAGGCGATGTCCCGCGCAACCGTCACCGCAACACGTTGCGTAAGCTCCGCAGCGATATGGGCGTCGCTGGTCGCTTCCCGAAAAGCTAGGGCACTGACGAGTTCACCCGTCACGGTGCGCATGCGGCAGAGCGCCTCGAGCCCGACGATCTCGCCCGTATCGAGACCGACGATCGGTTGGTAATGCGTTTCCATGCGATCATCGGCGAGCGCATCGGCCACATCGCGTATCGCGTCCCGGCGCCGCGTGATCCGCGTGCCGATTCCCGGCCAGTAGCGTACGAAGCCGCCGCGCCCGGTCTCCTTGGCGTGATAGAGCGCGAAATCCGCGGCCTCGTTGACCGCCATGGCACTCCGTTCGGAGACACCCAGAACGGCGCCGCCGATCGTCGCACGAGGCGCCACGGCATGCCCCTCGCAATCGGCGCTGCGCTCCAATTCTATCAGCACGCGTTCCGCCGCCGCATTCAGATCGGCGAGCGAGCCGGGGTTCTGAATGATGACGGCGAATTCATCGCCGCCCAGCCGGAAGCTGACGTCGGGCGCCATCGCTCGCGCGATCCGGGTCCCCGCCGCCTTGATAAGAGCATCACCGGCCAGATGGCCGAACGTGTCGTTTACGATCTTCAGATTATCGAGGTCGATGATGAAGAGGGCCCAGGCCCCCGGGACGTCGCACGGAATCTGCGCCATCGCGCCGTTGTAGGCCGAGCGGTTGGGGAGTCCGGTCAACGCGTCTATGTTCGCGCGGCGCTCGCGGTCGACGGCTCGCTCATGCCGCTGAAGCGCAAGACCACAGAGATCGACACAGGCTTCCGCCAGCGCGCGCTCAGAAGCGCTCGGCGAGCGCGCTTGATCGCTGTAGAAGCCGATGACGGCAATGGCGTCACCGGCCGCGTTGACGACAGGGAAGGACCAGCATCCGCTCACGCCAAGGCCTTCTATGAGTCCCATGGAGCGGGCGCAGCGCAGATCACGTCGGATATCCTCAATGATGACGGGTTCGCGCAGATAAGCCGCAGCTCCGCAGGACCCGACCTCCGGGCCGACCATCATCCCATCCAGCGCAGAAGAATAGTCCGCAGGCAGACTCGGCGCTGCGAGCGGATGCAGAAGTCCGGCCTGATCGACCGTCAGGATCGAGCAGATCACGCCAGACATCAGTGTCTCTATGTCGGCACAGAGTTCGCGCGCCGTGTCAGCCACAGGTTCGCTGTTGGCGATCATCCGCAATATCTTGTTCTGGATATGCAACAACACGGTCGTCGCCCAACTCAACTGACACTTAGGGATGCGACTATAATAGTCGTAAGATGTGAAGTTCGGCTTACCCAACAAGATAAACATGGAGGTAATCATCGCTGGAGGGGAAAGCCTTCCCCTGCGGCCGAGCCTTTGGTCTCGACCGACCCCTTCTGCGGGGACACCCCGCAACACCCCTAGAGTGAGAGTGCGGACCGGCTTTGCCGTGACGGGTTGAGGACTGGGAGACAGGCTCCCGGCGCCCGTCGCGGAGATCCGCGATGTCCAGAAAAACCACATCCGCTCGCGCCGGTCAGGATCGGACGAGCCTTTATGACGAAATCACCGGCAAGATCATCTCCGAGCTGGAGGTTGGCCGCGTCCCGTGGGTCCAGCCATGGGGGACGGCGGCGGCGAAGGCGCCGCTCGCCATGCCGCGGAACGGCTCTACAGGCCGGCACTATTCCGGCATCAACGTGCTGATCCTGTGGGGCGCCGTCATTGAACACGGGTTTCCCGGGCAGAGCTGGCTCACCTTCCGCCAAGCACTCGCGCTCGGCGGCAACGTCCGCAAGGGCGAGCGCGGCACGACCGTGGTCTACGCCGACCGCTTCATACCTGACGACGAGAAACGACGCGCGCGAGACACGGGCGAAGACGCCAAGGCGATCCCGTTCCTGAAGCGCTTCACGGTCTTCAACAGCGCGCAGTGCGAGAACCTGCCTGAGGATGTCGCGATCGTCACTCCTCCCCCGCCGCCGGGCCTGATCGAACCCCGGGTCGAGGCGCTGATCCAGGCCACCGGCATCGATTTCCGCATCGGCGGCAACCGCGCCTTCTACGCCCCAGCGCTCGACTATGTGCAGGTTCCGCCGCCGCAAGCTTACTACGACCCGATCAACTGGCACCGCACGGCGCTGCACGAGATCGGCCACGCCAGCGGCCACGCCTCGCGGCTGGGCCGCGACCTGTCAGGCGGCTTTGGCACCAAGAAGTACGCGTTCGAAGAGTTGATAGCCGAGATGAACGCCGCCTTCTGTTGCGCCTCCATCGGCATCGTACCCACCGTCAGACATGCCGATTATATCGGTTCGTGGCTGGAGGTGTTGCGCGAGGACAATCGCGCCATCGTCCGCGCCGCATCGCAGGCGAGCAAGGCAGCAGACTGGCTGCTCGGCTTCCTGCCGGCCGACGACCAAGCCGGTCCTTCGATCGACAGGAGGGCGGCATGATCCTTCTCACCACCGAGCTGCGCGAGCAGCTCCTCGCCAACGGCCGCGATCGCGACGTTGATCCCATCCCCGTGGTGAAGTTTTTCAACCCCTTGGGCGAGGGGGTATGGCTGGCGACTGAACTCGATGCCGACGGCGACACACTGTTCGGTCTAGCCGATCTCGGCGAACCTGAATTGGGATCGTTCAGCCTGTCGGAAATGGCCGAGGTGAGCCTACCGCTCGGCCTTGGCATCGAGCGCGACATCCTGTTCGAGGGCCTTTTCCCGATCTCCGCCTGGGCCGAAGCGGCGCGAAGGACCGGAAGCATCCGGGCCGCCGAGCGCGTGCTCTACGCAGCTCATCGCGCCAGTCGCAGGGATGGCTAATGCGGCCTCTGCCGCCGGCCACATTCCACGTCCTATCAAGAGACGCCGCGCAAACGCGCGGCGTCTCTTCGCGTGGCCGGTTGCCCATTCTCTAGGCTAAAGACTCTCCTTCATCGTCCCCGCCCACGCGGCGAGCAGCATCCCTTCAAGGTCATTATCCTCCCCAACCACTACGCTGAACACAGCGAGCGTGTCGGCAAACTCTTCGACCTTGAGATGTCCGCGAGCCTGCAGCGCCGTGACCAACATCGTCAGCGCCTTGCCATTTGCGCCGATCATGGCGCGCTCCACCCGCGAAAGCCTCAGGTTCGCGCCTCGTTGCACTAGATTCGCAAACCAACGGCGCAATCCGCTTGGCGCGTCCTCAACAGCCGTCGTGCTCATTATCGTTCTCCGATTAACTCCAGCGTCGGCATCCCGCCCGACGAAGGGAAGTGACGTCGAACAGTATCTATGACGACTATTATAGTCGGGCTCGACATTCTCCAAAAGCGTTGGTGTCAAGACGAGCGTGAAGTCGTCCGATCGGTCGCTGGCCGACAGTGGAAGATGAGAGAGTCAGAGGAGGGCCGGGATTTCGTGACGGGTTGGAGGTCGAGAGAGAGGCTCTCGGCCGCCCGTCGCGGAGTAAATCCCGATGGCTAGTGCAGCTCAAAAGATCGTCCTGTCGTCTTCGCGCGACATCCCTTTCAACAAACTGGTCCTGAGCCAGTCGAACGTTCGGCGCGTGAAGGCCGGCGTCTCAATCGAGGACCTGGCGGCCTCGATCATCCGGCGCGGGCTTATCCAGGGTCTTAACGTCCGGCCCGTGGTCGATGGCGACGGCAACGAGACCGGGATGTTCGAGGTGCCCGCCGGCGGCCGCCGCTTCAGGGCGCTCGACCTGCTTGTAAAGCAGAAGCGCCTCGCCAAGACCGCCCTCGTGCCTTGCGTGGTGCGTCCGGTCGACGATCCGATCCTCGCCGAAGAGGTGTCCTACGCAGAAAATGCCGAGCGCGCCGCGCTGCATCCTCTCGACGAGTTCCGCGCCTTTCAGGATATGCGCCTCAAGGGCACGCCCGAAGAAGATATCGCCGCCGCCCACCGCGTCAGCGTTCAGGTGGTGAAGCAGCGGCTGCGCCTTGCAGCGGTCTCACCGAGGCTGCTGGACATCTATGCCGACGATGGCATGACGCTGGAGCAGCTCATGGCCTTCACCGTCTCGAACGACCATGTCCGCCAGGAGCAGGTCTGGGAGGCGATCAAGGACTCCTGGTCGAAAGAGCCGTACCAGATCCGGCGCATGCTCACCGAGACAACGGTGCGCGCTTCGGACAAGCGGGCCGTGTTTGTCGGGCTCGACGCCTACGAGGCGGCTGGCGGCGTCATCATGCGCGATCTCTTCCAGTCCGACGATGGCGGCTGGCTGCAGGACCCCGCGCTGCTCGACCGGCTGGTCGCCGAGAAGCTGAAGGCGACGGCAGGGACGATCGCCGCCGAAGGCTGGAAGTGGATCGAAGTGGCGGTCAGCTTCCCTTATGACGCCGCGCGGGGCCTGCGCGAGTTGCAAGGCGAACCGCTCGACATCTCGGCCGAGGAACAGGTCACCATCGACGCGCTCAACGCCGAATATCAGAAGCTTGAGGGCGAATATGAGGGCGCCGACGAGCTGCCGGACGAGGTCGACCAGCGCCTCGGCGAGATCGAGACGGCTCTCGCCGCGTTCGAGACCCGGCCGGTGCGTTTCGAGCCGGGCGACATCGCGCGCGCGGGCGTGTTCATCAGCATCGCCCATGACGGCAGCCTCGACATCGATCGCGGTTACGTGCGGGCCGAGGACGAAGCGCCGATCAAGCCCGAGGGCGAGGCCGGCGTGGAAGCTGGCGGCGATCCGGGCGAACCTGCGGTTCAGCGCGCGATCATCACCATCGGCGGCCAGCCAGCCGAACCCGAGGAGGACGAGGAGGACGACGTCATCAAGCCGCTACCGGAGCGTCTCGTGATCGAGCTGACGGCCTATCGCACACTCGCGCTGCGGAACGCCGTCGCGGAGAACCCCCACGTCGCCATGACCGCGCTGCTGCACAAGCTCGTCTCGGACAACTTCATGACCCGCATGTATACGGGCGCCATGGAAGCCGGGGTGAAGCACATTTTCTTCCCCGCCCAAGACGATGGGCTGAAGGACAGCCCGTCCGCGCGCGCCGTGCAGGACCGCCATACCGCATGGGCAGGCGACATCCCGAAGGACGACGACGCGCTGTGGGACTGGCTCTCGGGCCTGGACGATGCCAGCCGGATGGCGCTCCTGGCGCACTGCGTCAGCTTCGGCATCAACGCGCTCTATGAGCGGCCGAACCCGCACAGCGCCGGTGGCGTGTCCCAGCACACGCTCGACATGCGGCTTACCCAAGCCGACCGCCTGACCAAGGCGACCGGGCTCGATCTCGTCGAGGCTGGCTGGCGTCCGACCTTCGGCAACTATCTCAACCGGGTCACCAAGCCCCGCATCCTGCAGGCGGTTCGTGAGGGCGCCGGCGAGCAGGCCGCGCAGCTCATCGACCATCTGAAGAAGGGCGACATGGCCAAGGAGGCCGAGCGCCTGCTGGTCGACACCGGATGGCTCCCGGAGCCGCTCCGCCTGATTGCCGAGGCCGAGGCGTCCGCGCCGGAGATCCAGACCGGCGGCGAGGATGAGGGTGCTGCGCTGCCCGACTTCCTCGCGGGCGATGACGAGGAGCCCGGCGGCGAAGACGACGAACGCCACCTCGTCGCGGCCGAGTGATCGCTAGGGCGGAGCGGCTCCGGTCGCTCCGCCTAACCTTCCAACCAAGGAGCTGCGCCATGTTGCAATCCCCACCGGCGCCCCGACGCGTCGTCTTCCAATATCTCGTGCCCGTGCAAGTCGAGGTCGAGGACGGGCTCGTTGCCCGCGTTGCCGTCATCGACGAGACGCCGGTCCGCGATCCCATCGTCGTCGAGGGCGACCCCGCCTATCTCGACGATGCCGTGCGAGCCGCTGACGACGGCCAATCCTGGCCGTCCTGGCAGTTCGGCTACTAGCCCGACGACAATCCGAACCCTCCCGAGCCCGGCTCAGCGCCGGGCTTTTTCGTTTCTGGAGCGCGCCATGACCGACTTTCTCACCCGCTTTTCCTGCCTACTCGACGTCGGCACCCCCGCGAACGCTGTGCGCGCCTTCGACATCTACACCACGTTGATGGCCGAGAACGCCCGCGAGGACCCGCCGGCCGAGCCGTTTCTGCTCTCGCTGACGCCCGAATATGGGCCGGCCCGGCTCTGGCTGCGCGCCCCGGGCAGCGCCGACCAGCAACTCGCGATCACCTTCGTGACGCGCTGCGCCAAAGCCTTCGGGCTGACCGGGCGCTGGGGGTTTCAATGGGTCACCATCGCCTCCAACCCTGTCGTCGACGGGTTCTACGGGGGCGCCCATGTCCTTGAACTTTCAACTGGCGCGACGGTCGAGTGGCTGAGCACCCGACGTTGGCTCGCGGACCGCCTTGCCGACGGGGATGCCCGATGAGCATCCCCGATCATGCCCGCACCAACTTCCAAACGTTGCTAAACGCCGCGACCAGCGGTGACCTGGCGCTCATGGAAACCACCGAGGTCGCGACCGGCGAGACGCGCTACGTCATCTGCGCCGTGGGGCGCGAGGGTGATGACTATATGCTTACGCCCTTCGGTCACCTGGCCGACGGCAACCCCTTCGAGCTTTATCGTCCGCCGGAAGCCTGACCTGAGCGCGATCGCCGCCCCTACCAGACCGCGACCTCCCACTGGCCGTTGACCCGGGCGAAGCCGATCGGACGGTTCTGCGCAGCCGCACCGGTCTTCGCCGGGTCCATGACAAGCTGCGTCATACAGGTCACGCCGGGTCCGACACCGCCAGGCGAGCAATCGCCGAGCTTCAGCGTCGCCCGCTCCAGCGATGTGCCGGTGAACAAGCGATGGCGCCTTACCGCGGCCGTCGCTTCTTCCTCGCTCGGCTGCGCCACGCCGGCAGCGATGGCCGGCGATGCCGAGACTGGCGAAATCACCGGCCGGAGAACGAAGCCTGCGCCGAATCCGACTGCCAGGCATCCGGCCGCAATGATGCCAATCGCGCTTCCCTTCATGCCGCCTACCTTCCTCGCCAGGCGCGGCGAGCCTGTCGAAGGGCGCGCCGCGGCCAATTTTCCCAACTGAGACTAGCGTCCCATCACGTCCGCCGGAAGCCGGATCGATGACGACGCGCGTCGACCGCGCCAGAGTGAGGGGTCGGCCGGGACGGGTTGAGCCCGTCCGGTCGAGAGAGAGCGCCGGGCCGGCTCGCCCGTCTTTCGCTCTTTCGAGGTATCTTCCATGCTTCACGCTCCGGTCCAGGAACCCGCTTCGGCCGCCTCGCTCCCGCTCGCGTCCCACGCGCCGCCGGCCACCGCCATTCTCGCCGCCGCCGAATATCTCCTTCGGCATCTCGAACAGGGCCGGCCCATCGACGCCGCCATCCTGCGCTCCGTCATGGAACAGGCCTTTGGTGCGTCCGACACCAGCGGCGCCTGGGATTGGAAGACGGCCTACGAGGCTTGCGAGGCGGCGACCGTTCTGTTCCTGCGAAAATACGGAAAGCCGCTTTTCCGCAAGGCTGCGTCTCCGACTGCACGGCTCGCCGCGCTGGCCAAGATCGGCGGCCTGCTGCCGACCCACACGCGCCGGTCCGAGGAAACCCAGGCCTTTCAGCAATTCTCGACGCCGACGCCCCTCGGTCTGGCGGCGTTGACCGCCGCATCGCTCACACCTGCCGACCGGGTGCTGGAGCCCTCGGCCGGCACGGGCTTGCTCGCGGTCCTCGCTGAGATTGCCGGTGCTAATCTCATCCTCAACGAGCTCGCCGAGACCCGCGCCGATTTGCTCGCATCTCTCTTTCCAGCAACGACCGTCACGCGTTTCGACGCAGCCCAGATCGACGATCATCTCGATCGCATCGCCATCCCCAGTGTTGTCATCATGAACCCGCCGTTTTCGGTCATGGCGAACGTCTCGGGGCGCGTAGCCGATGCCGCCTACCGCCATATGACGTCGGCGCTGGCGCGGCTCGCGCCGGGCGGCCGGCTGGTCGCGATCACCGGCGCCAATTTCTCGCCCGAGCTTCCAGCCTGGCGGGACAGCTTCGTCCGCCTTCAGGAACGCGGTCGCGTCGTGTTCACCGCAGCGATCGCGGGCTCGGTCTACGCCAAGCACGGCACGACCATCGAGACGCGCCTGACCGTCATCGATAAGGCACCCGCCGAAATTGCGGCCCGCTTTCCCGAAACCGCCGGTATCGCGCCTGACGTGGCGACCCTGCTCGCCTGGATCGAGCGGCATGTCCCGCCACGGCTCGCAGTCACACTGCCGAAAGAAGCGCCCGAGTCCGCACCGCGCACCGTGCGCGGCTATCTCGCCCGGGCCGCGTCGGGCGCGCCCGCCCGACGCACTACGCAGATCGAGGGTGCGCCGCTCGACTATGAGACCGTGGAGTGGACGCCACCCGAGGGTGGCCGCCTGTCGGACTCGATCTACGAGTCCTATGCGCTGCAGTCGATCCGCATCCCGGACGCTCAGCCCCATCCCACCAATTTGGTGCAATCGGCCGCAATGGCGTCTGTCGCGCCACCGAAGCCAAGCTATTGCCCGACGCTTCCGACCGCGATCGTCACCGACGGCGTGTTGTCCGATGCCCAGCTCGAGACGGTCATCTATGCCGGCGAAGCCCATGGCGAATTCCTCGCCGGTGCCTGGACCGTGGATGAGACCGGCGATCTTGTTAGCGCCGCGCCGGATGACGCGCCGAACGCCATCCGCTTCCGCCGGGGCTTCATGCTCGGCGACGGGACCGGCGCCGGCAAGGGTCGCCAGTCGGCCGGCATCATCCTCGACAACTGGCTTCAGGGCCGCCGCAAGGCGGTCTGGATTTCGAAGTCCGACAAGTTGCTCGAAGATGCTCAGCGCGACTGGTCAGCCCTCGGCATGGAGCGCCTGCTGGTCACGCCGCTCTCGCGTTTCCCGCAGGGCACCTCCATCCGGCTTGGCGAAGGCGTCCTATTTACCACCTATGCCACGCTACGGTCCGACGACCGCGGCGAAAGGCTTTCGCGCGTCAAGCAGATCGTCGAATGGTTGGGCTCCGACTTCGACGGAGTGATCATTTTCGACGAGAGCCACGCGATGCAGAACGCCGGCGGCGGCAAGGGTGAACGGGGCGACGTCGCCCCATCGCAGCAAGGACGTGCGGGGCTGCGGCTCCAGCACGCGCTTCCGAACGCCCGGATCGTCTACGTCTCGGCGACGGGTGCGACCACCGTCCACAATCTCGCCTATGCCCAGCGGCTCGGCCTGTGGGGCGGCGAGGATTTCCCCTTCGCCAATCGCGCCGAATTCATCGAGGCAGTGGACAATGGCGGCGTCGCGGCGATGGAAGTGCTCGCGCGCGATCTGCGGGCGCTGGGCCTCTACACGGCCCGCTCGCTCTCCTATGACGGCGTCGAATACGAGCTGGTCGAACATCAGCTCACGCCCGAGCAGACGCGCATCTACGACGCCTATGCCGAGGCGTTCGCCATCATCCACAACCATCTGGACGCGGCGATGCAAGCCGCCAATATCACCGGCGACGGCGGCACGCTGAATCGGCAGGCGAAGTCGGCCGCGCGCTCGGCCTTCGAGAGCGCCAAGCAGCGCTTCTTCGGCCATCTTCTGACCAGCATGAAGACGCCGACGCTGGTGCGCTCGATCGAGCAGGATTTGGCCGACGGCCACTCCGCCGTCATCCAGATCGTCTCGACAGGCGAAGCGCTGATGGAGCGGCGCCTCGCCGAGATCCCGACCGACGGATGGAACGACGTCCGGGTCGACATCACACCGCGCGAATACGTCCTCGACTATCTCGCCCACTCCTTCCCGGTGCAGCTCTACGAGCCCTTCTCCGACAGCGAGGGAAATCTGTCGTCGCGTCCGGTCTATCGGGATGGCCAGCCCGTCGAGAGCCGCGAGGCCGTCGCCCGCCGCGACGAGCTGATCGAGCGGCTCGCATCGCTGCCCCCGGTCCCGGGGGCGCTCGACCAGATCGTCCAGCGCTTCGGGACGGACGTCGTCGCCGAAGTGACGGGACGCTCGCGGCGCGTGGTGCGCAAGGGCGAGCGCCTCGCGGTCGAGAACCGGGCAGCGTCGGCCAATCTGGCCGAGACGAGCGCCTTCATGGACGACCAGAAGCGCATCCTCGTCTTCTCGGATGCCGGCGGCACGGGTCGCAGCTATCATGCCGATCTTGCCGCCCGAAACCAGCGCCTGCGCATCCATTATCTCTTGGAACCGGGCTGGAAGGCCGATGCCGCAATCCAGGGTCTCGGTCGCACCAACCGGACCAACCAGGCGCAACCGCCGCTCTTCCGGCCGATCGCCACCGACGTGAAGGCGGAAAAGCGCTTTCTCTCCACGATCGCGCGCCGGCTCGACACGCTCGGCGCCATCACACGCGGGCAGCGCCAGACCGGCGGCCAGGGCCTGTTCCGGCCAGAGGACAATCTCGAAAGCCCCTATGCCCGCGATGCGCTGCGCCAGCTCTACCTGCTGCTCGTGCGCGGCAAGGTCGACGGCTGCTCCCTCGACCGCTTCGAGTCCGCCACCGGTCTCAAGCTCATGGACGATAACGGCATCAAGGACGAACTGCCGCCGATCACGACCTTCCTCAACCGCCTGCTCGCGCTGACCATCGAGCTTCAGGGCATTCTCTTCACGGCCTTCGAGCAGCTCCTCACCGCCAAGGTCGAAGGCGCGATCCGCAGCGGCGTCTATGACGTGGGGCTGGAGACGCTGCAGGCCGAGAGCTTCGTCGTTACCGACAGCCAGGTCATCCATACCCATCCTGGCACCAGCGCTGAAACCCGGCTGCTCACCATCATCCGGCGCGAACGCAATCGGCCCACCCCTCTGGCGGACGCACTCGATCATCTCTCCGATCCCCGCGCACGGCTGCTGGTCAATGGTCGGTCCGGCCGCGCCGCCGTGCAGGTTCCCGCCCCGTCGATCATGCTCGACGATGGCGAGATCGAGCGCCGCGTCTGCCTCATCCGCCCGATGGAGCACCACTATTCCCCGCTGCGCATGATGGACGAGAGCCACTGGGAGGAGGCCGATCGCGCCGCCTTCGCCGCAGCGTGGTGGGCGGAGCTGAACGACGTGCCGGAGTTCTCAGACAGCACCATCCATATCGTCGCCGGCCTGCTGTTGCCGATCTGGAAGCGGCTGCCGAACGAGTCGACCCGCGTCTACCGGCTTCAGACCGATGCCGGCGAGCGCATCATCGGCCGCCGCGTCTCACCCGCCTGGGCGGCGAACGCCGTCACCACGGGCGCCGCGTCGCTGACGCCGGAGCAGGCTTTCACCGCTCTGATGGACGGCAAGACGATCCTCGATCTCACTGGGGGCCTTCAGCTCCACCGCGCGCGCGTCATGAGCGCACAGCGACTGGAGCTGACCGGCTTCACCGAGGCGATGCGGGACCGCCTGCGGGCCTATGGCCTGTTCAGCGAGATCATCTCATGGAAGCTGCGCTTCTTCGTACCGGTCGACGTCGCCGGCCCTGCGGTGCTGGCCAAGCTGCTCGACACCTATCCGGTCGCCCGCATCTCCGAGCGGGAGGCTGCGTGATGGCACGTCAGGATGCTTCCGATCTTTCGCATCGTCTCGGCCGGCAAGCCGAGGCGGTGTGCCGCCGCTATCTCGGCAGTGGCCGGCGCGAGGGCGGCTATTGGCTGGTGGGCGATGTGCGCAACACGCCCGGCCGATCAATGTACGTCCGGCTCAAGGACTCGCCCAAGGGTCCAGCAGGAAAGTGGACCGACGCCGCCACGGGCGAACACGGCGATCTCCTCGACGTAATCCGCGAAAGCTGTGGCCTGGTCGACTTTAAGGACGTCGCCGACGAGGCAAGAACCTTCCTCGCAATGCCGCCACCGGAACCGGAGGCCCGTCAGCATCAACGGCAAAGCCCGGCGCCGCACGGCTCGCCCGAAGCAGCGCGCCGGCTGGTTCGCATGTCGCGGCCGATCTACGGCACGCTCGTACAGGCGTATTTGCGGGAACGCGGCATTACGGATTTGCGCGGAACCGGAAGCCTGCACTTCCATCCTCGCTGCTACTATCGACCCGACGAGCATAGCCCGACCGAGACCTGGCCCGCGATGATCGCAGCCGTGACCGACCTGCGCGACCGGATCACCGGGGCGCATCGCACGTGGCTCGATCCGCACCGCCGTGACAAGGCGCCTCTCGATACGCCGAGGCGGGCGATGGGCGATCTTCTCGGCAACGCTGTGCGCTTCGGCATCGGTGGCGAGGTGATGGCGGCTGGCGAAGGCATCGAGACCGTCCTGTCGCTCCGGCAAGTCATACCCGACATGCCGATGTTGGCAGCGCTCTCGGCGGCACACCTCGCCGCCATCCTGTTCCCCGACACGCTGCGGCGGCTCTACATCGTCCGCGACAACGATCCGGCCGGTGACGGCGCGCGCGACACCCTGATCGAACGAGCGAACGCAGCCGGAATCGAAGCGATCGTCATCTCGCCGGAGCTGGGAGACTTCAACGAGGATCTGCGTACGCTCGGCCTGAACGCACTGCGCATGGAAGCCCGTTTGCAGGTCGCGCCGCAGGACGTCGTCCGCTTCATGGCATTGGCGGCATAGCCGGCAGGAGAACGGGCCTGCGGTTAGCCGTCGTGCTCAGCGGATGCGGCAATCATCGGAGGGGACCGCGCCTCGGCCTTTGAGAGGGCGATCGGCCCACAAGCCGACCAACCGGGCAATGGCGGCGGCCGACTATTTTCCGGCGCGGCCTGAAGGCCGCTTTCCATCGCGAGGCAAAATAGGCGGCCTTAGCCATCAAGCCCTGCGCTTGCGCTCCGGGTGCCCGGCCGTCCGGCCCGTGGGCTTCGTCGCCATGAAGGCCGCGACGGTCGCGGTCCAACCGACGGAGCATCCCATGCGTGATCACGACGATTACGAACCGCACCACGAATCCTCACCCACCGACCATGTCCTCAACGAACTCCAGCTCCACGGCTACCGGACCTTCGCCGACGAGCCCGATCAACGGCTTCTGCCCGACGGCAACCAAGTCGCGGGCGCCGTCGCCGACATCTTCGACGCCCTGATTAGCACCTTGGAGGACACACGCCTCGAACCCGACCTCGACGATCTCCTCTGGTCGACCACCAACGTATTTCACCGCGCCACCGACCGGATCGGTCGGGAACTGGACGACAACGAGCAGGCCCAGAAGCGTGCGCAGCGGGAACAGGACGGCAGCGAAGTGAAGTCGGTCGAACTTGAGCGCCTGATCGCCGAGGGCATGACGCTGATCGAGCGCCAGAACGCATTCGAGCTGATGCGCGACCAGGCTGCCGAACATTACGAACGCCACGTCGGCAAGTCATGGCTTCCGCGCAGCGGATCGAAGGTCAACCATCGCAATCTGACCTCGGCGATGATCGACAGCCGCGACTTCCTGATGGCGAAGAAGCGCGCCGACCAGCAAGTGCTCCTGCCTCCCGGTCCGAAGATCGCCGTCACCGGCGGGCTGGACTTCAACGATCACCAGCTCATCTGGGCCAAGCTCGATCAGGTTCACGCGAAGCATCCCGACATGGTGCTGATCCACGGCAAATCCCCCAAAGGGGCCGAGAAGATCGCCTCCCTCTGGGCAAAGACCCGCAACGTTCCACAGATCGGCTTTGCACCCGACTGGACGAAACATGGCCGGGCCGCACCGTTCAAACGCAACGACGAGATGCTGCAGATCGTGCCGAAAGGCGTGATCCACTTCCCGGGCACCGGCATCAACGACAACCTCGCCGACAAGGCCAAGAAGCTCGGCATCCCGGTCTGGAGGTTCGGCGGCGCGTAAGCGCCGCCCTACCTCTAGCAAGAGCCGATCTCTTTCGATATCATGCACGGTGACGGGGATGGAGTTCCCCGATAACCGCCGTTCCGGCTGATGACTCCTACCAACACAGGCAACCCGCCTGTCGATGGTAGGTGTTCGCCTTCGACTTGCTGGTTGCCGCATGCACAGGGCAACCATGAACTATCTGATTGTTTTCATCGGCGCGGGGCTCGGCGGCATGGCCCGGCACGCGATCAACGTCACGGCCCTTCGCACGCTTGGCTCAAGCAGTTTTCCGTTCGGAACGCTGACCATCAACGTCCTCGGCTCGTTCCTGATGGGGGTCGTCGTCGAGTATTTCGCGCTCCGCAGCGGGCTATCCCAGCATGCGCGCCTGTTTCTCACGACAGGCATCATCGGCGGGTTCACCACCTTCTCGGCGTTCTCGCTCGAGGCAGCACTTCTGATCGAACGCGGACAGCACCTTGCGGCGTTCGCCTATGTCTCAGGATCGGTAGTGCTTTCCATTGGCGCTCTGTTTCTCGCGATAGCAATTCTTCGGAACGCATTCGCGTGAACATCGACCACGACCTCGCTCTGATCGGAGCGAACCACCCCGCTTCTATGCGCTAATCCTTGGCCGGACTGGTCGCTTGGCGCCATCAACCCGTAAAGGGTCGGCTATGCGCGCATGCCGCCGCTCCGGCTGCGCCTGCGCGGTGATTGCAGCGACCAGTCCGACACTTCGGGCGCCTGTCAGCGGGGGAGGGTCCTCCGCTCGAAGACAGGAGCCGATCCGATGTCCCCCAACGAAGCCCAAGCCTTCGCCTTCAGCCTCGCCACCACCCTCATGGCAGCCATCGTCATCTTCCAGGCCGGTGACGGCACTCTTTCGGTTACGCCCGCCAGCGAATACGACGGCAGCGCTTCGGAGATTGTCCATGAAATTGATCCGTTTGCCCCCTGACCCCGCAAAACCGGCTGCGCCAGGCGGAAGTCGCTCGCGATTTCCGCTCCCGGCGTCCTTTATCTTTCGCTATAGTGCGATCGCGCCGTGGTGGTGGTGGCAGGCGCAACCGTCGAACCTATTCGAACGGAGGCCACCGTCATGATCATCCTCGGAATACTCGGATCGCTCGCAGCCATCGGCGTGCTCTGCTGGCTGCTATTCACACTGGCTATTTTCGCCCTGCCGACGTTCGTAGGTGCAACCGTGGGCATGTGGGCGCACGGCAGCGGCGCAGGCGTTCTCGGCGGGATCGCCGTCGGCCTCGTCGCCGCGGCCGCGACCTTCGCCGCTGGTCAGCTCCTGATCACCTTCGTCAAACCAATGTGGCTGAAGCTTACCGTAGCGATCGTCTTCGTCGCCCCTGCCGCTGTTGCCGGCTTCCACGCCACCCACGGCATCGTGAAACACCTCATGCCATCTGAGGCATGGCAGATCACGTTCTCGGTCATCGGCGCTGTCGCTGTCGGCATCACCGCGCTTGTACGAGTTGCGGGAATGGCGGCGGCCCCGGGGCCTTCCGGCCGAGGCCTTGCACGGGCCTGATCTCCCATATTCCCGTCAAGGGGCCAGAGCTATGGGGGTGGGCCTTTTCGTCATCTCCTGTTGCGACGATAGGTCGATGAAGCGCGGATCGGCGCTGTCCTGAAGAAACGGCCCTCATTGAAGCGCTGACTGCGTGCGACCCGTGTCTTAGCGGCCGAGAGAATACCCGGTGAGGCACTCCCCTGCGAACGGCGGCTGAAGGTCAGGATAGCAGTGCTGGCCCCTGTCGTGAGATGGACGAAGCCGGTGACATGCCGACGCGCCGGTTTGTCGATGCAGGACGGCCGCCATCTCTTCCGTTATCTGACCGTGCCTCGACCGCTCCAAACGGCCTCTTCAATGGCCTGATCTGGCCGAAGGCCGGCTAAAGCCTCGATCGCCTATGACGCAACAGCCGCGTCAAACTTTCTTCCCCTGCCGGCTGCGCCGCCATTCCTCGCGAGACAAGAAAGCCCTCCTTAGCTGTCAGGCCCCTGCGGGGTGCGCCGTCGATCGCCTCCGGCCAACCGATCGCCATCGAGGCCGCAATGGTGCGGGCTCGGAAACGGAAAACGGAGACTTACAATGGCGACCATCGGCACCTTCAAGAAGACCGGCTCGAACGAGTTCACCGGCGAAATCGTCACCCTCAGCGTCCAGGCCAAGAACGTGCGCATCGTTCCCGACCAGCGCGCTACCGGCGAGAACGCCCCCAGCCACCGCGTCTTGGTCGGCCGCGCCGAAATCGGCGCCGCCTGGTCCAAGCGCTCCAACGAGGGCCGCGACTATCTGGGCCTCAAGCTCGACGATCCGAGCTTCAACGCCCCGATCTACGCCAACCTCTTCGACGACGAGGACAGCGACACCTTCTCGCTGATCTGGTCCCGCCCCAACGGGCGCCGGGGCGACTGACGCCCGGCGCAAGGCCCCGGCCGAAAGGCCGGGGCCTTCGGCGTCCAAAGCGACCGAATCAGTCACCGTGAAAGCGCCTCGCGGGCAGGCGCGAGAGCACGATTCGGATGGAAATATCATCAAGGGGCGACTATTATAGTCGTAGTTCTGGCGTGCGCGTAGGTCCAGATGGGAGGTGATCATGCATGATCACCGCCCGACAATCGCGGGCCGCACGCGCTTTGCTGGGTTGGACACAGGAGACGCTCGCGGACAAGGCCCGTGTATCCCTCACCGCACTCAAGCGATTGGAATCCGAGAGCAATCTCGGGATCTACGAAAGCACGCGCGACGAGGTGAGACGAGCCTTGGAACGAGATGGGATCGTCTTCTTGAGCTCCGACCAAGGCGTAGGGGTCATGCTTGTCGATCATAAGGTTCGTCGCTGATTATCGGCATATCGCCGCCGTGACGCGATTGTCCGGCGACACTGCTTGCATTCGTAACGGCGTCAGATCATCGTTAACAAATCCCTCCACAGTGGATATTTCGGACATCAGGGGGATGCGGTGACGACGCACGACTTCAAGGATGAAGCACCAACGGGATCGGCTCTCACGCCGTACGACCGGGCGCATATGGCCTTGTACCTGCGCCTGATCGATTCATGGCGCGACGGAGCCGACTGGAGAGAAGCCACACGCACGTTGTTCGGCCTCGATCCTGACGCTGATCCGGAGCGTTGCCGTCGCGTTCATGCGACACACCTCGCACGGGCGCGCTGGATGTCCGAGCAGGGCTACCGCGAAGTCGCAAGAGAGAGCCATGCCCGTTAGCGCCCGCGATGCCTCGGGAGCAACACCTGTTGCTTCAACCTGGACTTCCGCGCAACGCAACTCACGGTAATCATTGTCAGTCCGAACGCGATCGGAAGACGATGAGGAGCAAAGCTGTGACGCCGGATCCCTCTCAGTGGCGAGCCTCGGCAAATTATGATCACGTCGATAGACTGAGCGCGTCTGACCTTGCTTGGGAGTGGCTTCGGCGCAATGACGCCTACGACCGTGACTTCACGGCGCTCCTGCATCGCGACATCTCTCCCGAACAAGATCTAGAAGACTTCCGGCTCCGTTGGGGGTTGCGATTTCCCTGTCGATCCGCTGGATCCGCCGCCGGCCGCTCCCGTGCTTTGGTCACCTACGGACGATACCAGCACTGTTATTCTCGACACGGCGCCAGAGCTTCTCCCGACGACGACAACAGCGGCGATCTTACCGCCGCCGCTTGCATCTGATTCAATCGGCGCAGATTTCAGACTGTATGACGCTGGCGTCCCATCGCTGCAGCTTATCCAGATCGGCGAGTCGGCGACGATCACCCCGTTGGTCGCGGTCATCCCGCTCGATATCAGCGGCTTCGACCGTCTGGAGTCGGTTGAACGCCTGCTCGCGACGCTTCATCACCGCGCCGTGCCACCAGACACGCGGTTGACAGCCCAGCAACGTGCCAGAGCTCGCAGAATGCTCCAAGCATTCGACGGTTTCCGCTACGGCGCCACGCAGCAGTCGATTGCGCAGGTGATCTTCGATATCGGCGATGTCAGTCGCGACGAATGGCAAGCCTCGTCGCGCCGACATGCAATCATGTCTCTGCTACGCGAAGCTAGACGCATGATCGAGGGTGGTTACCGTAAACTCCTTCGGCATCGCCGCCGTCGCGGCTAACCGGCTCAGCCCGCCATGCGATGCGCCGCAGACCGCCGGCCTCGGACGACGATCCGATCACGGTGTGGGAATTAGGCTCCCCCCAAATCTCCACGACAACTGACCGGCCTTCTTTCGCCACCGTACCCGCAGGCCGCCGCTCATCCGTAGCGACCGCCGCGAGAGCACGGAGGTTCGATCATGGGCGAGGAAGCCGCCAATCTACCGCCACGATACCTGCGCACCGAGGAAGCAGCGCGCTTCTTGGGCCTATCGGAGCGCACCCTTGAAAAGCATCGTACGTATGGCACTGGTCCAACCTATCGCAAGCTGGGCGGTCGCGTCGTTTATTCCATAAACGACCTTCAAGCCTGGGCAGATCGTGGTCTCGTCACCTCGACCTCCGATCCGAGCGGAAACGTTCCACCCGCCAAGCCCCAGAAGGCCGCGTCGCTCGTCGTAGGCCGCACACTGCGCTGAGACGGTCGCATGTCGCCCAGTCATCAGCATCACAGCGGCGAGCGCGCGCAACTCGATCTGTTCCGGGCGCTGCCCGGCGATCTCGCGCCCCGCGACGCGCAGGATCTCATGGCCTATCCGTTCTTTTCGCTCGCCAAGTCGAAGCGCTTGGCGCCGATCGACTTCAAGGCCGGCGCGGTGAAGATTCGCGTCGAAGCCGTCGCCGAGCATGGCATGGCGACCATATGGGACGCCGACGTCCTGATCTGGGCCGCGTCACAGATCGTCGAGGCGCGCGACCTTGGGCTCCGCCCGTCGCGCCTGATGGCGACCACCCCTTACGAGATTCTCAACTTCATCGGCCGCGGCGTGTCGCTGCGCGACTACGACCGCCTCAAGGCAGCGCTCGACCGGCTCCAGTCGACCACCGTCGCGACCTCGATTCGCCAGCCGACCGAGCGGCGAATGCATCGCTTTTCTTGGATCAACGAATGGAAAGAGCGCGCCGATCATCGCGGCCGCCCGCTCGGTCTCGAACTGATCGTGCCCGATTGGTTCTATGGCGCGGTGCTCGACGACGCACTCGTGCTGACGATCGACCGCAATTACTTCGGCCTGACCGGCGGCCTCGAACGCTGGCTGTACCGCCTGGTGCGCAAACATGGTGGAAAGCAGGAGTTCGGCTGGAGCTTCGACTTCCCCCATCTGCACGCCAAGTCGGGCAGCCTCTCGCCGCTCAAGCATTTTGCCTACGACCTGCGGGACATCGTCAAGCGCCAGCCGCTGCCCGGTTACCGGCTGACGATCGAGCAGTGCCTCGGCGGTCCGGAAATCCTCTCCTTCGTGCCGACCGATCCGGAGTCCCTCGGCATCCCGCGCCGCCGTCGCCGCGCCAAATCTTACCCTGGGGATAAGCTGTGAATCGCCTCGTGCTATCAGGGACCGGCACTATCGTGCCATCGGGGACCGGACTCTCGTGCTATCGGGGACCGAAATCGTCGATTCCTCGCGCTGAATCAGCAGCTTGCGAGCCCCGTAACTTATCTAACCTAGATTCCTACGGAATCTTTCTAACGCGACCGCGTTTTTCGGCCGCTGTGGACGAGTCCCCGATCGCCGGGAGACCGTCATGATCGTGGCACTGCTCAACCAGAAGGGCGGCGTCGGCAAGACGACGCTCGCCCTGCATCTGGCCGGTGAGTGGGCTCGCCGTGGGCAGCGTGTCACACTGGTCGACGCCGATCCACAAGGCTCAGCGCTCGACTGGTCGCAGCAGCGCGCCCGGGAAGGGCTGGAGCGGCTGTTCGGTGTCGTGGGTCTGGCCCGCGATACGCTCCACCGAGAAGCCCCGGAGCTGGCGCGCGATGTCGACCACGTCGTCATCGACGGACCGCCGCGCGTCGCCGGCCTGATGCGCTCGGCGCTGCTTGCTGCCGATCTCGTGCTGATCCCGGTGCAGCCGTCGCCGCTCGATGGCTGGGCGTCGGCCGAAATGCTGGCGCTGCTCGGCGAGGCGCGCATCTATCGCCCGCAGCTCGCCGCGCGCTTCGTGCTGAACCGCTGCGCCGCTCGCACGATCCTGGCCCGCGAGACCGCCGAGACGCTGGCGGATCAAGACCCGCCTTTGCTCTCGACCACGATCGGCCAGCGCATCGTGTTTGCCGACGTCGTGCAAACCGGTCGGCTCGCCGCCGAGCAGGACGAGGATTGCCCTGGCGCGCGCGAGATCACCGCGCTCGCGGCGGAAGTCGCGAGGGTCGGTGCATGAGCGAGCGGTCCTCCAAGCGCAGCTTTGCGGCACGTCCTGCCGATCCCGAAGATTGGATCAAGGCGCCCGACCGTCATTCCCCCCGGGCTCACCCCATCGAGGATTTCTCGGCGCGGCTGACGATCGACGTCACCGCCGACATGCGGGGCCGCATCAAAATCGCCGCCTTCCAGCGCGGCCAGACCGTCGCCGACATGCTGCGCGCGCTGTTTGAGCGTGAATTCCCACCCCCGTCAGGAGAAGGACAATGACCGGCCTCGTCGCCGCGCCAACACGCGTCGGCCGTGCTGCCGCCGAGCCGCCGCCCGAAGCGTTCACCCAAGTCGAACTCGTCTGGATCGAGAAGCAGACCGAACACTGGATCCGCTTCGGTCGCGAGCGGCGCGAGCAGATCCTCGACCGCCGCCGCCGCATCCTCTTCTTCCCTCCCGGCAACGTCCTCGCGCTGGTGCGCTGGGCGGCGAACGAACACGGCACCATCGTCTCGCGGCTCGACATCCTGCGCACGGTCGAGTGCGACGCGCCGTGTCAGACGGTCCCGACGGTGACGCCTGGCGCAGAGGTCCTGCTGCACGTCGACGGCTGGCCGAAGGTTGAGCGCATGCTCCAGCTCATCGACGCCATCGAAGCGCGCGGCATCGACCCGATCGAGGTCTCGCCGGACCACTGGCGCCACGTCCACAACCGAATGATCGTCGGCGAAACACCGCGCGCCTATGGTCCGCGCCAGCATCGCGCCTTCCTCCTGCGTCGGAGGATCGGCGGATGACCCGGCTCTCCTACGCCGTCATCACGACGGCGGCCGTCTCGCTTATCGGCGTAGCTTCGATCGCTTCGTTCGCGCCGCGCCTGATCTGGAACGCGTCCGCCAGCACGCCGGTCGGCTTCTACACGATCGGGGCTGTGGGCGCGGTCGACGTGACCGATCTGATGGCCGTAGACGCGCCCGAGCCGCTCGCAACCTTCCTGTCCGATGGCGGCTACCTGCCGCGAGGCGTGCCGCTTTTAAAGCGCGTCGCCGCGGTCCCGGGTCAGCGCGTTTGCCGGACCGGGCTCGCCATCACCGTCGACGGCGTGCCGATGGGCGACGCGCTCGATCGCGATCGTCGCGGTCGCCCGCTCCCGGTGTGGCAGGGCTGCCGCTCGGTCGCGGCCGGCGAACTGTTCCTGATGAACTGGCAAGTCCGCGACAGCCTCGACGGTCGCTATTTCGGCCCGCTTCCGGCCTCCGCCGTGATCGGCCGGGCCACGCCTCTCTACACCGACGAGGACGGCGATGGCCGCTTCGTCTGGCGCGCGCCGACGCGGTGACGGCGCGCCCATGACCCTGTCCACCGCAATCTGAAGGAGACGACCAATGCCCGTAATCGGTCAATTCATACGCGAAAATGACGGCTTCATCGGCCACCTGACGACGCTGTCTCTGCACCAAGACATCATCATCGTCGCGGCCGAACCGTCCGATGCGGAGAACGCGCCAGACTTCCGCGTCCATGTGCTCGACACCAACAGCAACGAGACCGGCGCGGAGATCGGCGCCGGCTGGAAGCGCACCGGCGAGAAAGCTGGCGAGTACGTATCGCTGCAACTCGACGATCCGACCTTTGAACATCCGATCCGCGCCAACCTGTTTCAGTCGGCCGACGACAAATCTGCCTGGGGCCTGCACTGGAACCGCCCGCCAAAGCGCGGCGAGCGGGACTGAGCGATGTCCGTTCCACGCATTCAACCTGTCGTCGGGGGGAGGATCGCCCTCCGACGTACAACCTTCCTCCTCCTTTCCGGCCTGTTACTAGGGATGCCGGTAACCGGACCCGCCAGCGCGCAACAACCGCCGGCAGAGCGGTCGTCGCAAAGCGATCCGTACGCCATCTACATCACCGAGGCCGCGCAGCGTTTCGGCGTCCCCGAAACGTGGATTCGTGCAGTGATGCGCGTCGAAAGCGCGGGCGATGTGCGCGCGATATCGTCGGCCGGCGCGATGGGTTTGATGCAGGTAATGCCCGCCACTTGGGCCGAACTCCGCGTCCGGCATCGGCTCGGCGGCAATCCCTACGACCCGCGCGACAACATCCTGGCCGGAGCGGCGTATTTGCGCGAGATGCACGATCGCTACGGCTCGCCCGGCTTCCTGGCGGCCTATAACGCCGGTCCCGGTCGTTACGAGGAGTATCTCACCGGCCGACCATTACCTGCCGAAACGCGCGCCTATGTCGCCGCGCTTGCCCCCGTTGTCGGTGGCGGCGAACTCGCCGGGCCCGTCAGGGTGGCCGCGGCCGATCCGCTCGCATGGACGCGGGCGCCGCTCTTCGTCGTGCAGTCGGCCAGCAGCGCGAGTGCAACGCCAGTGCGTCGCGGAAGCGCGCCCGGCGACGCCGTAACGACCGATCCGGCGCGCGATCAGGGCGCGATCGCATCCCAACCCGATGGGCTTTTCGTGGCGCGCAATGCCTATGGAGGCCCGCGATGACCGCGTTCGTGCCGGATCGCACCATAGCGTGGTCTCGCGGACGGAAGGCGGTCCGGGAAGGAGGAGCAGTCAGCACAACCGCACGATGGCGAGATAAAAGCGCGCGAGGTGCGGCTTGGTGCGGTCGTGTGTTTTCAGAGACTTATTCCGCGTCCGCGCGAGGTGCGCCTGATCGGCACAGCCTGCGCTTTCGCGATTTCCGCAAGAATTTCGGCGGCTTCGCGCGATGTGCGGGGCCTCGGCCATGAGCGGCGAGGACAATTTCCGCATCCGGCCTGGTCGCATCCGCTCCACCCGGGCTCAGCAGGCGCGGCCCTTCATCGCGCAGGCCTTGGCGGCCGCGCAGCGGGCCGGCGGCAGCGTCTCCCGCTCCGGCAAGATCAGCTCGGGCAACCGCTCGCGGTTTGGGCGCGGTCAGCGCGCGACCATCCAGGCCAACCGGCTGCTCACCAGCCGATCGCGCAACACGGTGATCAAGACGCGAGTCGTCCGTCATGGCGCTCGGGCCGCGCCGCTCAGCGCGCACCTCAGCTATCTCAAGCGCGAGGGCGTGACCCGGGATGGAGAGAAGGCGCGCCTGTTCGGTCCCGAGACCGAGGACGCCGACCCGAAGGCCTTCGCCGAGCGGACCCATGACGATCGTCATCATTTCCGCTTCATCGTCTCGCCCGAGGACGCCACGGAGATGTCCGACCTCAAGGCCTACGCCCGCGGCCTGATGGGGCAGATGGAAAAGGATCTCGGCACGAAACTCGACTGGGTGGGCGTCGATCATTGGAACACCGACAATCCCCACGTCCACATCATCCTGCGGGGTCGGACCGACGACGGCCAGGACCTCGTCATCTCCCGCGACTACATCAAGGAAGGCATGCGCGCCCGCGCGCAGGATCTCGTCACCCAGGAGCTGGGGCCGCGCACCGACCACGAGATCCGCCGCAACCTTGAGCGGCAGGTCGGCGCAGAGCGCTGGACCAACCTAGACCGCCAGCTTTCGCGTGATGCCTATCGCACCGGCGTCGTGGACCTCGCCCCGCATCCCGACCGCCAGCCGGACGAATTCCATGCGATGAAGGTTGGCCGCTTGCGGAAGCTGGAGACGCTCGGCCTTGCAGATCAGATCGGCCCCGGCCAATGGGTCGTCTCGGATAATGCCGAGGCGACGCTGCGCGAGCTGGGCGAGCGCGGCGACATTATCAAGCGCATTCATCGCGGCCTGAGCGAGCGCGGTATCGAACGCGGGGCGGCCAGCTATGTGCTCGCCGGCGAGAGCATCGACGATCCCGTCATCGGTCGGCTGGTGGATCGCGGCCTCGACGACGAGCTGAAGGGGACAGCCTACGCCGTGGTCGACGGCACCGACGGGCGCACCCATCACATCAAGCTTCCCGATCTCGACGCAGCCGGCGACAGCGCCCCAGGTTCGATCGTAGAGCTGCGCAAGTTCGACGACGCGCAGGGCCGTCGCCGCGTCGCGCTCGCCGTCCGCTCCGATCTCGACATCGAGCGGCAGGTTCATGCGACCGGCGCCACCTGGCTAGACCGGCAGGCGATTGCCCGAGATCCGGTCGCGCTTGGCGGCGGCGGCTTCGGCGCCGAGGTGCGTCAGGCGATGGACCGGCGGGCTGACCATCTCATCAGCAAAGGGCTCGCCGAGCGGCAGAGCCGGGGCGTCAGTTTCTCGTCGGGACTGATCGAAGCGCTGCGCCAACGTGAGGTCGAAGCGCTGGGGCAAAAACTCGCGGCCGAGACCGGCCGGCCATTCTCGAAGGCTGGAGCGGGCGAGTATGTCGCGGGCACCTATCGCCAGCGCTTCGCGCTCGCCTCGGGCCGCTTCGCCATGATCGACGACGGCCTCGGCTTCCAGCTCGTCCCCTGGTCGCCATCCCTCGAACGCCACATCGGCCAGCACGTATCCGGCATGTCGCGCGGGGCTGGCGGCGTGGACTGGAGCTTCGGTCGCAATCGCGGCCTCGGCATGTAGCCCAACCAAGAACGGAGTGCCCGCCATGTCGGCGACGAAAATCCTCTGGGGCCAGATCCTCACCGTGTTCCTGATCGTGCTGATGACCACCTGGGCCGCGACACAGTGGACCGCCTATCGTCTGGGCTTTCAGCCTCAACTCGGGGCCCCCTGGTTCGAATTGGCGGGATGGCCGATCTACTATCCGCCCTCCTTCTTCTGGTGGTGGTATTTCTACGACGCCTATGCCCCGCCCATCTTCGTCGAGGGCGCCTACATCGCCGCATCAGGCGGCTTCATCTCCATCGCCGTCGCGATCGGCATGTCGGTGTGGCGCGCGCGCGAAGCGAAGAACGTCGAGACCTATGGCTCTGCCCGTTGGGCCCGCCCTGACGAGGTGAAAGCCGCAGGGTTGATCGGGCCGGATGGCGTCGTCCTCGGCAAGCATGATCGCGACTACCTCCGCCATGACGGTCCGGAGCATGTGCTGTGCTTCGCGCCGACCCGCTCCGGTAAGGGCGTCGGACTCGTCGTGCCGTCGCTGCTGACCTGGCCAGGCTCGGCGATCGTTCACGACATCAAGGGCGAGAACTGGACGCTGACCGCCGGCTATCGCGCCCGCCACGGCCGCGTGCTGCTGTTCGATCCGACCAACGTGAAGTCGGCCGCATATAACCCTCTGCTCGAGGTGCGGCGCGGCGAATGGGAAGTCCGCGACGTGCAGAATATCGCTGACATCCTGGTCGATCCGGAAGGATCGCTTGAGAAGCGCAACCACTGGGAAAAAACCAGCCATGCCTTGCTGGTCGGGGCGATCCTGCACGTTCTCTATGCAGAGGCTGACAAGACCCTCGCCGGCGTCGCCGCATTCTTGTCCGATCCGAAGCGGCCGATCGAGTCGACGCTCGCGGCGATGATGAAAACCGCCCATCTCGGCGAGGCCGGCCCGCATCCCGTCATCGCCAGCGCGGCCCGCGAGCTGCTCAACAAGTCCGAAAACGAGCGGTCCGGCGTGCTGTCGACCGCGATGTCCTTCCTGGGCCTGTATCGCGATCCCGTCGTCGCTGAGGTCACCCGCCGCTGCGATTGGCGCATCGCCGACATGGTCGGCGGTAAGCATCCGACCACGCTCTACCTCGTGGTGCCGCCTTCCGACATCAACCGGACCAAGCCACTCATCCGTCTTATCCTGAATCAAGTCGGGCGCCGGTTGACCGAGGACCTGCACGCCAAGGGCCAGCGCCATCGTCTACTGCTGATGCTCGACGAGTTTCCCGCGCTCGGGCGCCTGGACTTCTTCGAGAGCGCGCTTGCCTTCATGGCAGGCTATGGCCTGAAGGCCTTCCTCATTGCGCAATCGCTGAACCAGATAGAGAAGGCCTACGGCCCGAATAACTCGATCCTCGACAACTGCCATGTTCGGGTCAGCTTCGCGACCAATGACGAGCGCACCGCCAAACGCGTTTCCGATGCGCTCGGCACCGCCACCGAGATGAAGGCGATGAAGAACTATGCCGGCCACCGTCTCTCGCCCTGGCTCGGCCATATGATGGTGTCGCGCTCGGAGACCGCACGGCAACTGCTCACGCCGGGCGAGATCATGCAGCTACCGCCGTCGGACGAGATCGTCATGGTCGCCGGCATTCCACCGATCCGCGCCAAGAAGGCGCGCTACTATGAGGATCGCAGATTTCAGGAACGCATCCTGACGCCACCCGCACTCACCAAGCCGACAACCGCGAGGGCCGACGACTGGAGCACGCTGGCTTTGCCCGAACGTCCGGTGTTGAACACGGTCGTCGCCGCGGAGGATGCAGGCGATGATGATCCCACGGATTCGGAGCGTCGGCACCAGCCTGAGTTGAGCCGCACCAAGACGGTCGAGCGTAAGCCGATTATCGAGAACGAGTTCGAGATCGACCCTCGCGATGAAGTCGAGGAGGACGCCGCTCGCCTCAGCCGCATGACCCAGACCATGCGCCAGGTCGCTCGACAGGCGTCGCTGGATCCGGGCGACGGTATCGAGCTGTAGGAGGCGCCGATGAGCAAGCCTCGAAAAAAGCAGCGCCTTTCCGTCTATCTCGACCCGGACGTCATGCAGGCGCTCGCTGTCCATGCCGCGCGGCGCGACGTGTCCCTGTCGCTGGTCGCCGAGGCAGGCATCGCGTCCTTCTTGTCGCCGGACGCTGCAGAGCGCCAGGAGGCCGCCACGACAAAGCGGCTCGATCAACTCGACCGACGCATGGCGCGCATGGAGCGCGATCTCGGCATATCGGTCGAGACGCTCGCCGTATTCATCCGCTTCTGGCTGACGTCCAATCCGCCCTTGCCCGAGCCGGCCCAGCTCGCGGCGCGCGCCAAGGCGGGGGAGCGCTATGATGCCTTCGTGACCGCGCTCGGCCGTCGACTCGCAACAGGACCGAAGCTCAGACAGGAGATTTCGGAAGACATCCCGCCCGCGCGCGACGCGGAATAATCATTGACCCGCGCGCCGCAAGTATTCGAGCGTTCCGCCGTTCTCCTGTCTTTGTACGCCACAGTACGACGACCACATGACGGTTGTTGTCAGGCCATGATTTCTGCCTCTTCTACTCATCCCCGATCCAGGGCCGCACATCGCGGACCCGCAAGAGAACGGGGACGACGTGGCGGCAACTCACCAGAAATCGGAAGCGATTCTTCGCGGTGCGCGAATGCTGCGCACAGCCCTCGGGTCTGCGATCGCCACGTTTCTGGAAGATCCCGCGATCGTCGAGGTGATGCTCAACCCCGATGGGCGGCTCTGGGTCGACCGGCTGTCGGAAGGTCTTTCCGATACGGGTGAACGACTCTCGCCCGCCGATGGCGAGCGCATCATTCGCCTGGTCGCGCATCACGTCGGCGCCGAGGTGCATCCCGGCGCTCCGCGCGTTTCGGCCGAGCTGCCCGAAACAGGAGAGCGGTTCGAAGGGCTGTTGCCCCCGGTCGTTTCCGCGCCGGCCTTCGCGATCCGCAAGCCCGCCGTCGCGGTGTTCACCCTGGACGACTATGTGGCGGCCGGGATCATGTCGGCTGGTCAGGCCGAAGCCCTTCGTCAGGCCGTTGCCGACAGGCGCAACATTCTCGTCGCCGGCGGCACCTCGACCGGCAAAACCACGCTCACCAACGCTCTGCTCGCCGAGGTCTCGAAGACCTCGGATCGCGTGGTCCTGATCGAAGATACGCGCGAGCTGCAATGCGCTGCGCCCAATCTGGTGGCGATGCGGACGAAGGACGGCGTCGCCTCGCTCTCCGATCTAGTCCGCTCGTCGCTCCGCCTGCGGCCGGATCGCATTCCGATCGGCGAGGTCCGCGGCGCCGAAGCACTCGACCTGTTGAAGGCATGGGGCACCGGGCACCCAGGCGGCGTCGGAACAATCCATGCCGGCACCGCGATCGGAGCGCTGCGGCGTCTCGAACAACTGATCCAGGAAGCCGTCGTCACCGTCCCGCGCGCGCTGATCGCCGAGACGATCGATCTGATCGCCGTACTCTCCGGCCGCGGCGCCTCGCGTCGCCTGGCCGAACTCGCCCGCGTCGAAGGTCTCGGCCCTGAGGGCGACTACCGCATCACCCCCGCAAGCCAGCCCTCCGCAGGAGACCCGTCATGATCAAACACGCTTTGCGTATCCGCCGGCACATCGCCTCAGCGGTGTGCATGATCTTTCTTTCGCTCGCTTTGGCACCCGCCGCCCACGCTTCGGGCTCGTCCATGCCCTGGGAGGCGCCGCTTCAAAAAATCCTCGAATCGATCGAGGGGCCGGTCGCGAAAATCATCGCCGTTATGATCATCATCATCACTGGTCTGACGCTCGCGTTCGGCGACACGTCGGGCGGCGCCCGCAAGCTGATCCAGATCGTGTTCGGCCTGTCGATCGCGTTCGCGGCGTCGAGCTTCTTCCTGTCGTTCTTCTCGTTTGGCGGCGGGGCGCTCGTCTGATGGCTGACGGCGCGGATCACGGCGGCGAGCTGCCGGGCTTCTCCGTTCCCGTACACCGGGCGCTGACCGAGCACATCCTGCTCGGCGGCGCGCCGCGTTCGCTCGCCATCCTCAACGGCACGCTGGCGGCCGCGCTCGGCCTCGGCCTTCGCCTATGGCTAGTCGGCCTCGGGCTTTGGGCTTTGGGGCATTTCGCGGCGGTCTGGGCGGCCAAACGCGATCCGCAGTTCGTCGACGTCGTGCGCAAGCATCTGCGCGTCCCCGGTCACCTGTCGGTCTGAGGGAACGACGCGATGATGAACCTTGCCGAATATCGCAATCGCAATACGCGGCTTGCCGATTTCCTGCCTTGGGTCGCCCTGGTCGGCGAAGGCGTCGTCCTCAACAAGGATGGTAGCCTGCAGCGTACCGCGCGCTTCCGCGGTCCTGACCTCGACAGCGCCGTGCCGGCCGAGCTGGTCGCAGTCGCGGGCCGGCTCAACAACGCTTTCCGACGTCTCGGCTCCGGCTGGGCCATCTTCGTCGAAGCGCAACGCCACGACGCCGCGACCTATCCCTCGAGCATGTTCGCCGACAGCGCCTCTGCGCTGGTCGACGCCGAACGCAAAGCCGACTTCGAGGAAGCAGGCGCGCACTTCGAGTCCAGCTATTTCCTCACCTTCCTCTATCTGCCGCCGGCCGAAGACGCGGCGCGTGCCGAAGCATGGCTATACGAGGGTCGTGACCACGGCGGCGTCAACGCGCGCGAAGTGCTGCGCGGTTTCGTGGATCGTACCGATCGTATCTTGAACCTGATCGATGCCTTCATGCCCGAATGCGCGTGGCTCGATGACGCCGAAACACTCACCTACCTGCATTCGACCATCTCGACGAAGCGTCATCGTGTCCGCGTCCCCGAGACGCCGATGTATCTCGACGCTCTTCTGGCCGATCAACCGCTGACCGGCGGACTCGAACCGCGCCTCGGGGAAACGCACCTGCGCATCCTCACCATCGTCGGTTTCCCGACCGCGACGACGCCCGGAATCCTCGACGAGTTGAACCGGTTGGCCTTTCCCTATCGCTGGTCGACGCGGGCCATCCTTCTCGACAAAACTGACGCGACCAAGCTGCTGACCAAGATCCGTCGGCAATGGTTCGCCAAGCGCAAGTCCATCGCCGCCATTCTCAAAGAGGTGATGACCAACGAGGCCTCGGCGCTCGTCGACACCGACGCGGCCAACAAGGCGGCCGACGCCGACATGGCGCTGCAAGAACTCGGCGCCGACTATGCCGGCCAAGCCTATGTCACGGCCACCATCACCGTTTGGGACGACGACCCGCGCATCGCCGCCGAGAAACTGCGTCTAGTCGAAAAGGTCGTTCAGGGACGTGATTTCACCGCGATGGCGGAGACCATCAACGCCGTAGACGCCTGGCTCGGCTCCTTGCCCGGCCATGTCTACGCCAATGTCCGCCAGCCCCCCATCAGCACACTGAATCTCGCCCACATGATCCCGCTGTCCGCGGTGTGGGCGGGACCGGAACGGGACGAGCACTTCGATGCACCCCCACTGCTTTACGGCAGAACCGAAGGCTCAACCCCGTTCCGGCTTTCCATCCATGTCGGCGATGTCGGCCATACGCTGATCGTCGGCCCAACCGGCGCCGGCAAATCCGTATTGCTCGCGCTCATGGCGCTGCAATTCAGGCGCTATCCGCAGTCCCAGGTTTTCGCCTTTGACTTCGGTGGTTCGATCCGGGCCGCGGCGCTCGCCATGCGCGGCGACTGGCATGATCTCGGCGGCGGCCTCACCGAAGGGGCCGAAGACAGCGTGTCACTCCAGCCGCTTGCACGGATCGACGACATTGCAGAGCGCGCCTGGGCCTCGGACTGGCTGATCGCAATCCTGGCGCGCGAGAGCGTGTCCGTCACGCCCGAGGTCAAAGAACACCTGTGGTCGGCGCTGTCCTCGTTGGCGTCGGCGCCGGTCTCCGAGCGTACGTTGACCGGCCTGTCCGTCCTGCTCCAGTCCAACGACCTGAAGCAGGCGTTACGACCCTACTGCGTCGGCGGACCCTATGGCCGCCTCCTCGACGCAGAGGCCGAGCACCTCGGCGAGGCCAACGTCCAAGCGTTCGAGACTGAAGGACTGATCGGAACCGGCGCCGCCGCCGCCGTGCTCGCCTATCTCTTTCATCGCATCGAGGACCGCCTCGACGGACGGCCGACGCTCTTGATCGTCGATGAAGGCTGGCTCGCGCTCGACGATGAGGGATTCGCCGGCCAACTCCGGGAATGGCTGAAGACGCTGCGCAAGAAGAACGCCAGCGTCATCTTCGCCACACAGTCGCTGTCCGATATCGACGGCTCGGCGATCGCGCCGGCGATCATCGAGAGCTGTCAGACCCGCATCCTTCTGCCGAACGAGCGCGCGATCGAGCCGCAGATCACCGCGATCTATCGCCGCTTCGGTCTCAATGACCGGCAGATCGAGATCCTCGCCCGCGCCATGCCGAAGCGCGACTATTACTGCCAGTCGCGGCGCGGAAACCGCCTGTTCGAGCTCGGACTATCCGATGTCGCGCTGGCGCTGTGCGCAGTCTCATCAAAGCAGCACCAGGCGCTGATCGCCGAGGTTCACGCCCGCAGCGGCACCGACGGCTTCCTCTCCGAATGGTTGATCTCGAGCCGGCTCGCCTGGGCTGCCGATCTCATTGCCAACCTCACCAACGTCATCCCCCAAGCCAATCAGGAAGAATTCTTATGACACGCTCATTCCGTTCGCGCTCACGCGCACTGCGTTTCGCCACGATCATCGCTGCGACACCAGTCGCTATCTCGCTCATTATCAGCACGCCAGCGGCGGCCCAATTCGGCGGCATCGTCTACGATCCGACGAACTACGCGCAGAATGTGCTGACGGCTGCGCGGACGCTCCAGCAGGTCAACCAGCAGATCACGCAGCTTCAGAACGAAGCGACAATGCTGATCAATCAGGCCCGCAACCTTGCGAGCCTGCCATACTCGTCGCTTCAGCAGCTTCAGCAATCGGTACAGCGCACGCAGCAGCTCCTGCAACAGGCGCAGGGCATCGCCCTCAACGTCCAGCAAATCGATCGCGCGTTCCAGACCACCTACGGCAATGCATCGATGTCGGCTTCCGATCAGGCGCTTGTCGCGCAGGCGCGTGAACGCTGGCACAACACCGTCGGCGGCTTGCAGGACGCCATGCGCGTCCAGGCCGGCGTTGTCGGCAACATCGACACCAACCGTAGCGAGATGTCCGCGCTTGTCGGGCAGAGCCAGGGTGCGACCGGTGCGCTGCAGGCGACCCAGGCCGGCAACCAGCTTCTCGCCCTGCAGGCGCAGCAGCTTGCCGACCTCACCGCGGTCGTGGCCGCCAACGGCCGTGCGCAGAGTCTGTCCGAGGCCGAGCGTGCGGCCGCGGCCGAGCAGGGTCGCGAGCAACGCCGTCGCTTCCTGACGCCCGGCAGCGGATACCAGCCGGGTAACGCCCGCATGTTCCCGAACGGCAACTGAGACCGCGGCCATGGACGGCAAGATGCTCGCTAGGATCGGCGCGGCGGTGTTCGTCGCCGTCGCGATCACCGCGACCGCGATCGAGATGACGCGGAAAGAGGAGGCGCCAGCGTCTTGGTCGTGGGGCCGCGCCGTTCAAGCGCCGGTCGATCCGCTGCGCGACGCCCTAATCCGCTGCCAGGCGCTCGGCGAAGACGGACCGCGCGATCCGGCGTGCCGCCGCGCATGGGCCGAGAACCGAAACCGCTTCCTCGCGCCCGGTGCCCGCCCGGCCGAGCGTCTGCCGGACATGCCGTCCGCGCCGCGAGAGAGCCTCACCCCTCAGCCTGATGAGCGCAACCCTCCGATGCCGCCGCCCGCCGCGCCAACCGTCACCCCACCGCTCGACGAGGCTCGGTAACGTCATGGGCAACACCGGCGTTATCGACCATTTCCTCGAGGTCTTCACCCGCTACATCGACAGTGGTTTCGGACTGCTCAGCGGCGAGGTCGCTTTCATTGCGACCACGTTGATCGTGATCGACGTGACGCTGGCCGCGCTGTTCTGGAGCTGGGGCGCCGACGACGACATCTTGGCCAGGCTGGTCAAAAAGACGCTGTTCGTCGGTGTCTTCGCCTACATCATCGGCAACTGGAACAACCTTGCCCGCATCATCTTCGAAAGCTTCGCGGGCCTCGGGCTCAAAGCCAGTGGAACAGGCTTCACCACGGCCGATCTCTTGCGTCCGGGCAAGGTCGCCCAGACGGGTCTGGACGCCGGCCGGCCGCTGCTCGATTCCATTTCCAGCTTGATGGGCTACTGGTCGTTCTTCGAGAACTTCATCCAGATCGCCTGCATGTTCCTGGCCTGGGCGCTGGTGCTTCTCGCCTTCTTCATCCTCGCCATCCAGCTCTTCGTCACGCTCATCGAGTTCAAGCTGACAACGCTCGCCGGCTTCGTACTGATCCCGTTCGGCCTGTTCGGCAAATCGGCCTTCATGGCCGAGCGAGTGCTTGGCAACGTGATCTCGTCCGGCATCAAGGTCTTGGTGCTGGCCGTCATCATCGGCATCGGCTCGACGCTTTTTTCCGAATTCACGTCCGGTTTCGGCGGCCAGAACCCCTCGATTGATGAAGCGATGGCGATCGTGCTGGCCGCTCTGTCGCTACTCGGTCTTGGCATCTTCGGTCCCGGCATCGCCAGTGGGATCGTCTCAGGCGGTCCTCAACTCAGCGCCGGCGCCGCCGTCGGGACGGGCCTTGCCGCCGGTGGCATGGTCGCTCTCGGCGCCGGCGCTGAGTTGAG
>NZ_SZWJ01000017.1:0-70450 GCF_012184455.1 Caulobacter sp. SSI4214
CAAACCCTACGGTCTCCGGGTTCGCCCGGCCGCTCCGTCGCCTCCCCAATTCCCTCGCGACCGCTCGGGCGCGAGGATGCTGAAACACGTTCCCTCCCCCTTCGATGGGGGAGGGGCAGGGGTGGGGGTGACCGCGGCGTCGGACGCCGCGCACCGCATCCACCTCGGCAGTCACCCCCATCCCCGACCCTTCCCCCATCGAGGGGGAAGGGGGAATTACAGGTCCAGATCCGCCGCGGCGAACTCGGCGTTCTCCTGGATGAACCGGAAGCGCAGTTCGGGTTTGCGGCCCATCAGGGTCTCGACCAGTTCCTCGACGCTCTCCTCGTGGCGCGGCAGGGTCACGCGGGCCAGGGTGCGGCGCTTGGGGTCCATGGTGGTCTCCTTCAACTGGGAGGCCATCATCTCGCCCAGGCCCTTGAAGCGGCCGATCTCGGGCTTCTTGCCCTTGAACACCGTGGCCAGCAGCTCGTCCTTGTGGGCGTCGTCGCGGGCGTATTCGCTCTTGCCGCCGTGGCTGATGCGGTACAGCGGCGGCAGGGCCAGGAAGAGGTGCCCCTGGCGGATCACGTCCGGCATGGTGCGGTAGAAGAAGGTGATCAAGAGGGAGGCGATGTGGGCGCCGTCGACGTCGGCGTCGGTCATGATGATGATCCGCTCGTAGCGCAGATCCTCTTCGCGGTACTTGGCGCCGCCCTGGGCCCCCAGGGCCAGCATCAGGTCCGACAGCTCCTTGTTGGCGGTGAACTTCTCGCCGGACGCGGAGGCGACGTTCAGGATCTTGCCGCGCAGGGGCAGGATGGCCTGGTACTTGCGGTCGCGGGCCTGCTTGGCCGAGCCGCCGGCCGAGTCGCCTTCGACAATGAAGAGCTCGGCGCCGTCGACGGCCCCGCCGGCGCAGTCGGCCAGCTTGCCGGGCAGGCGCAGCTTGCGGGTCGCCGAGGCGCGGGAGACTTCCTTGTCCTTGCGGCGCTTGAGGCGTTCCTCGGCCCGCTCGATGACGAATTCCAGCAGGGCCTGGGCGTTCTTCGGGCTGGAGGCCAGCCACAGGTCGAACGGGTCGCGCAGCGCCGCCTCGACGAAGCGCTGGGCCTCGGTGGTCGAGAGCTTTTCCTTGGTCTGGCCCTGGAACTCGGGGTTCTTGATGAACACCGAGATCAGGGCGCCGGCCTGGGCGACGACGTCGTCGGCGGTGATGATCGTCCCGCGCTTTTCGCCCTTGAGCTCGGCATAGGCCTTTAGGCCTCGGGTCAGGGCGGCGCGGAAGCCGCTCTCGTGGGTGCCGCCCTCGGGGGTGGGCACGGTGTTGCAGTACGACTGCATGAAGCCGTCGTGCTCGCCAAAGCCCTGAGGCGTCCAGCTGACGGCCCATTCGACCGCGCCGGCCTCGCCCTGGCGCTCGATGCGGCCCGAGAAGCTCTCGGGCGTCACCGTGGTCAGGCCCTTGGTCCGCTCGGCCAGGAAGTCGGCCAGGCCGTTGGGGAAGTGGAACGTGGCCTCGGGCGGGGTCTGGTCATGGATGCGGGACGGGTCGCAGGACCATTTGATCTGCACGCCGCGGAAGAGATAGGCCTTGCTGCGGGCCATGCGGTACAGGCGCGCCGGCTTGAAGCCGACGCCCTCGCCGAAGATCTCGTCGTCGGGCTTGAAGCGCACCATGGTGCCCTTCTTCTTCGACGGCGCGACCTGCTGGATCGGACCCAGCGGCTTGCCGCGGGCGAAGACCTGAAGGTGCTCGAAGCCGTCGCGCCAGACGGTGACCTCGACGCGCTCGGACAGGGCGTTGACCACGCTGGCGCCGACGCCGTGCAGGCCGCCGGAGGTCTCGTAGGCCTTGCCCGTGAACTTCCCGCCGGCGTGCAGGACGGTCATGATGACCTCCAGCGCCGACTTGCCGGGGTACTTCGGGTGCGGGTCGACGGGCATCCCCCGGCCGTCGTCCTTGACCGACAGGAAGCCGTCGGCGTCGAGCTTGACCTCGATGGTCTTGGCGAAGCCGGCCACGGCCTCGTCCATCGAGTTGTCGAGCACTTCGGCGAACAGGTGGTGCAGGGCCCGCTCGTCGGTGCCGCCGATGTACATGCCCGGGCGCTTGCGGACCGGCTCCAGGCCCTCCAGCACCTCGATGTCGGCGGCCGAGTACTCGCCCGGCGCCGAGGCCTTGGACGGAGGCGGCGGCGGGATCGGACGCGGCGCGGCGGCGGGGACGGGCTCGACCGGGCTGCGCAGCGGCGCGGCGGGAACCGGCGCCAGGGCGTCGTCGTCGAACAGGGAGGGGGCTTTATCGGAAGAGGACATCGGCGGAAGTCTAGGCGATTCGAACGCGGGGGCCTCGTATGGGCCGCCGGGCTTCCGCTGAAAAGCGAAATCCGCCCCCAGCAAGCCGGGGGCGGATCGTCGGAAGAACCCGCTAGCGATAGGCTGGCGGATAGCCGCTGTCGTCGCTCTTGGCGTAGCGGTCGCGCAGCTGGGTCTGGCGGCTGTCCTTGGGCTGTTCGACCCCGCCGACGAAGACGTTCAGCGGCCAGCTGGTCGTCTCCAGGGGATCGCCGTTCCAGACCACGACGTCGGCGACCTTGCCCACGTCCAGCGAGCCGATCTTGCCGTCCTGGCCCCAGATCCGGGCCGGAACCAGGGTCACGGCGGCCAGGCCCGCCGCGTAGGGCAGGCCGTTGGCGACGGCCAGGCCGGCGTTCAGCCGCTCCTGGCGCAGGTTGTTGAAGTCCCGCGCTCCGTTGATCGCCACCGTCACCCCGGCGGCGTGCAGCCGGGCGGCGTTGTCGAGCCGGGCCCCCAGCGCCTCGAAGCTCTCGGGCAGGTCGGCCTGGGGATCGACGATGACCGGGACGCCGGCCTTGGCGATCTCCGGCGCGACTATCCAGCCCTCCTCGACGCCCTCGAGGATGACGCGGATCTTCTCGTCGGCCGCCAGCTTCAGCGCCTGGCGAATGTCGGCGGCGCGCGAGACGCGGATCAGCAGCGGCGTCTTGCCCTGCACGACGGGAACCAGCGCTTGCAGATCCAGGCGCGAGAGGCCGAAGTCGCGGGTCGCGCCCTGCTCGTAGGCGGCGCGCCTTGCGGCGAAGGCGCGAGCGTCCTCCAGGGCCGAGCGGATCAAAACGAGGTCCGCGCCGCGCGAGCCGCCGACCGCCCGAGCGCCGCTCTCGCCCAGCGAGACGGCGACGGCCAGCTTGGAGGCCTCGACGATGTCCGGCGCGCCGGCCTTCAGGCGGATGAACGCGGCCTGGCCGCCGAACAGCGGCGGATCGCCCGAGCCGACCTTGCCGGCGGTCATCTCCTCGACCACGCCGTCGTCGGCGTGCTCGCTGGCCCCGCCGCCGACGCCGGAGAGCACCGGCGTCACGGCCGAGCTGGTGATCCCGCCATCGCGGGCCAGTGGGATGAAGGTCGAGGCGGGATTGATCGCATAGGCGATGTCGAAGGCGGCGGAGAGCGCGTTGCCGGTGCCGTCGTCACGGGTCTCGCGCACGCCGCTGACCTCCGAGGCGCCGAGGTTCGAGGCCGCCGCGACGAGGCCGGGCGTGACCACGCCGCCCTTGGCGTCGACGACCCGCGCTCCGGCTGGAACCGCGACATTGGCGCCGACGGCGGCGATCTTGCCGTCCTTGATCACCAGCGTCCCGGCGGGGATCGCGGCGCTGGAGACCGGCTCGATGCGCGCGTTGACGATGGCCACCGTTTCGGCGGCCGCCGGAAGGGCCAGCGCGCAGGCGGCGCTGGCGAGAAGCAGAGACCGGATCATCAGTTGAACGCTCCCTGGCCGGGTTGGCCGAGCTCGAAATCGGACTTGGGCTGGAAGCGCGCGTCGTGGCGATCATAGATCAGCGCGCCGTCGATATAGACCTTCTCTGCCTGGGCGTAGACGCTGAACGGATCGCGGCTCCACACCACGATGTCGGCGGCCTTGCCGGGCTCCAGCGAGCCGGTCTTGTCGCCGATGCCGATCATCTTGGCCGAGTTGGCCGTGATCCACTTGATCGCCTCGGCCCGCGTGACGCCCAGACCCAGCTTGTTGCCGGCCGTCATGGCGATCGCGGCCTCCTGGTTCAGGCGCTGGGTGATGATCGGGTCGTCGGAGTGGATGACCACGCAGGCCCCGGCCTTCCAGATCAAGGCGGCGTTGGCGTCGATGCCGTCGAAGCTTTCCATCTTGAACCCGGTCCAAGAGGCCCAGGTCGCCGAGCAGACGCCTTCCTTGGCCAGCAAGGGGGCGATCTTGTAGCTCTCGATGGCGTGGTGGAAGGCGGTGACCTTATAGCCGAACTCCTTGGCGATATCGATCATCGTGGCTTCTTCGTCGGCCCGGTAGCAGTGGTTCTGCACCAGGATGTCGCCCTTCAGCACGCCCGCCAGGGTTTCCAGCTGCAGGTCGCGCTTGGGCGCGTCGGCCTTCTCGCCCTTCTGGACCTTGGCGCGATAGTCGTCCCATCTGCGGGCATAGTCCGCCGCCTCGATCCAGGCCTTGCGGTAGCCGTAGACGTTGCCCATCGCCGTCGAGGGCGAGCGGCCCTTGGAGCCATAGACGCGCTTGGGATTCTCGCCGCAGGCCATCTTCAGGCCGTAGGGGGCGTCGGGGAACTTCATGCCCTGGGTGGTCAGGGACGGTACGTTCTTCAGCGTCACCGAGCGGCCCCCGAACAGGTTGGCCGAGCCGGGGAGGATTTGCAGCGTCGTGACGCCGCCGGCGCGGGCCCGGTTGAAGCCAGGATCTTGCGGCCAGACCGAGTGCTCGGCCCAGACCTGAGCCGTGTTCGGGTCCGTGGCCTCGTTGCCGTCGGACCGCGCCTGGACGCCGGGCGAGGGATAGACGCCCAGGTGGCTGTGCACGTCGATGATGCCGGGCGTGATCCACTTGCCGGTCGCGTCGACCTTGACCACGTCGGCCGGAATGGGCGTGTCGGGGCCGCCGACGGCGACGATCTTCCCGCCCGAGGCGATGACCACGCCCTTCTCGATCTGCTGGCCGGTCGCCGTGAGCACCGTGGCGCCGACGAAGGCGGTCGGGCGCGAGGGAAACGGCTTGTAGGTCGACGGGAAGCCGGTCGACGCCTGGCCATCCAGACCCTTGGGCAGCGGCTTGGCCTCGACCTTTTCCGCCGGCTTGGCCGCGGTCGCGGATTTAGGAGGCGTGCTGGTGGTCGCGCAGGCCGATAGCCCCAGCGCGAGGAGGCTCGCGGTCAAGGCCGCGTTTCGCCATCTGATCATGAAAAGCCCCGACTCTCGAAGAAGCGGGCAGCACAAACGAAAAGCGCCCCGCTATCAAGAGTATCGACGCGCATCTTGGAGTGGATCTCAAGGCGGCTTGATACTGGCGCAGAAAAGGCCGCGGATTGCTCCGCGGCCTTTCCGAGTTCGAAGATCGAATTCGATCTTAGAAGTGCGTGTCGACCGAAACGCCGATCACGCGCGGATCGTTGACGAAGCCCGTCAGGTTGTCGAAGTCGATCGCGCCGCGCAGGTTGTGCTCGTTGGTGATGTTGCGGGCGAAAGCCGCCACTTCCCAGCCAGCGGCCTTGTTGGCATAGCCCAGCTTCAGGCCGCCCTCGAAATCGCCCTTGCTGTAGAACTCCTTGGATTCGTAGAGGAAGAAGTTCGTGAAGCCCTGGACCTTCCAGTCCGTGTAGGCGAACAGCTCACCGCTCGCGATGGGGTAGGCATAGCGGGCGGTGAAGTCGAAGATGTACTTCGGCGCGTTCGGGAACGGGTTGCCGTTCACGAGGGCTTGGCCGGCCGCGTTGAGCGGATTGGTGATCGTGCAGGCCGCGCAGACGGCGACGGCCAGCGTGTTGTCCTTGATCTTGGTGTGGTTGTAGCTGTAGCCGGCGGTCAGGACGAGGTTCGGGGTGACCACGAACTCGCCGTCCAGTTCCAGGCCGTAGGCCTCGCCCTTCTTGGCGTTGATCAGGCGGTTGGAGTTGCTGCCGCCGCCGACCGCGCTGAATTGCGGATCGGTGATCGTGTAGGTGAACACCGCGCCGTTCAGACGCACGCGACGGTCCAGCAGTTCGCTCTTCAGGCCCGCCTCATACGACATGATCGTTTCGGACTTGGCGGCCGAGGCCGGCGAGAAGAAGGCGATGTCACGGCCCTGGATCGACGGACCGCGGAAGCCCGAGGCCACCTTGGCGTAGGCGCTGACGTCGTCCGTCAGCTTGTAGAAGGCGCTCAGGTCCCAGGTGACCTTCGAGTCCGACACCGAGACCGGCGCGGCCATGTTCGGGCCGTACAGGACCTTCAGGTCCTTGTCGTCCTTGGTGTAGCGCAGGCCGCCCGTGACGGTCAGCTGATCGGTGAACTTGTACGAGGCCTGGCCGAAAGCCGCCCAGGACTTGTTCTTCTGTTGCAGCACCGTGGCCGGGGCGAAGAACGGGTCGGTGCGGATGGCGTACTTGGTGTCGAAGTAGAAGCCGCCCACTTGCCAGGTCAGCGGACCGGGGGTGTTGCTGGCCAGGCGCAGTTCCTGGGTCCACTGGTAGAGGTTCTTCAGGCCGTCCTGGGATTCCGACTGGAACGGGATGAAGCCCGGGCCCTTGGGGTTGCCGCCGTCGATGTCGCCGCGGCTGAAGCCGTGGGTGTTCTCATAGGCGGTGATCGAGGTCAGCTTGGTCGGCCCGAAGTCGTACTGGACGTTGGCCGAGCCGCCGAAGCCCTTGTACTTCTGCGGGTTGTTGCCGCCAGCGTCATAATAGACGGTGTCGGTGACATAGTTGCTGTTGAGCTTGTTCGAGCCCTTGGTCAGGATGTTGGCGCGGAACACGGCGGCGGTGCCGTCGAGGTCGCGGCCGTGGATGTTAAACAGGGCCGACAGCTTTTCGGTCGGCGTGAACAGCACCTGCAGGCGAGCGGCGCGCTCGTCATAGCCGCCCAGCTGATCGTCCTTTTTGGTGAAGCCGTTGTTGATCCAGTTATCGCGGTGCTGGAACAGGAACGAGGCGCGGGCCGCCACCTTGCCCTCGACCAGGGCGCCGCCGACGCCGCCGTCGAAGTTGAAGGTGTTGTAGGTGCCGTAGGAGGCGCTGGCGCGGCCGGTCATTTCCTCGGTCGGCTTGATCGTGTCGAACTTGACGATGCCAGCGGTGGTGTTGCGGCCGAACAGGGTGCCTTGCGGGCCCCGCAGAACTTCGACGTGGTCGAGGTCGTAGATCGGCGAGCTTTTCAGGACGACGTTCTCAAGAACCACTTCGTCCTGGATGATCGACACCGGCTGAGAGGCGGCCAGGTCGAAGTCGGCGTTGCCGAGGCCGCGGATGTAGAAGCGCGGAGCGACGCGGCCGTTCGAGGACTCGGCGTAGAGGCCCGGGGTCTTGGCCGACAGGGCCAGGATGTCCTCACCCGCGGCGAAGATCGATTGCAGGCGCTCGCCGCTGATGGCCGCGACCGAGACGGGCACGTCCTGCAGGTTTTCGCTGCGCTTCTGGGCGGTGATGATCACTTCGCCGACTTTCGTCGCGTCCTGCGCGAAGGCGGCGGGGGCGACGGCCAGGGCCGAGGCGAGGGCGGCGAGGCCGCAGGAGACGGTCAGGGCGCGACGCAGGGTGCGATGGGCATGGGGCATGGAGACATCCTGTGATGATGCGCGCCGCGTTCGCCGACTCTGAACCGGGGCGTTAACGGCGCGTCTGTTGCGTTGCGATAAGCGAAACCGTGGCTCGGGGGATATCTCTCGGGGCGTGATTTCGTCCGTTTTGGGCCGATTGCGTCGGTTCTGTTGCGAAGTTGCGACAATTTTATTCAGTGCTGCCCAGTAAGTAATAAATTGTTCCACTTCGGGCGCGGCTTCCTGATCGAGGCGCGACGAAAAAGGGCCGGAGATCGCTCTCCGGCCCTTCGCGGTGTCTATCGTTTAAGCGATTAGCACTTGTAGTACATGTCGAATTCGACGGGGTGCGGGTGCAGTTGCAGGCGCATCACCTCTTCCATCTTCAGCTCGATGTAGCTGTCGATGAAGTCGTCATCCATGACGCCGCCGGCCTTCAGGAAGGCGCGGTCCTTGTCCAGGCTTTCCAGGGCCTCGCGCAGCGAGCCGCAGACTTCCGGGATCTTCTTCTGCTCGCGGGGCGGCAGGTCGTACAGGTTCTTGTCGGCGGCCGGACCCGGATCGATCTTGTTGATGATGCCGTCCAGGCCGGCCATCAGCAGGGCGACGAAGGTCAGGTACGGGTTGCCCATCGGGTCCGGGAAGCGAGCTTCGATGCGCTTGGCCTTCGGCGAGTCGACGTGCGGGATGCGGATCGAGGCCGAGCGGTTGCGCGAGCTGTAGGCCAGCTTCACCGGGGCTTCGTAGCCGGGGACCAGGCGCTTGTACGAGTTCGTCGTCGAGTTCGAGAACGCGTTGATCGCCTTGGCGTGCTTGATGATGCCGCCGATGTACCACAGGCATTCTTGCGACAGGCCGGCGTACTTGTCGCCGGCGAACAGCGGCTTGCCGTCCTGCCAGATCGACTGGTGCACGTGCATGCCCGAACCGTTGTCGGCAAACATCGGCTTGGCCATGAAGGTGGCCGTCTTGCCGTAAGCGGCGGCGACGTTGTGGATGACGTACTTATAGAGCTGCATCCGGTCGGCCATGGTGACCATGGTGTCGAACTTCAGACCGAGTTCGTGTTGGGCCGGCGCGACCTCGTGGTGGTGCTTTTCCGGCTTCATGCCGAGCTCGCCCATGACGGCCAGCATTTCGCCGCGCAGGTCCTGGCAGCTGTCGACCGGGTTCACCGGGAAGTAGCCGCCCTTCGGACCCGGGCGGTGACCCATGTTGCCCTCGGCGTATTCCTTGGCCGAATTGATCGGCAGCTCGGTCGAGTCATACGAGTAGCCGGTGTTGTTCGGCGAAACCGACCAGCGCACGTCGTCGAAGATGAAGAACTCGGCTTCCGGACCAAAGTAAACGGTGTCGCCCACGCCGGCCGACTTCAGATAGCTGAGCGCGGACTTGGCGATCGAGCGCGGGTCGCGGTTGTACGGGGTGCCCGTGTCGGGGTTCACGACGTCGCAGAACAGGGCCAGCGTGGTCTGCTGGTAGAACGGGTCGATGATCGCGCTCGACAGGTCGGGACGCAGCTTCATGTCCGACTCGTTGATGGCCTTCCAGCCGGCGATCGACGAGCCGTCGAACATCGTGCCGTCGTTCAGGAAGTCGTCGTCGACCAGATCGATGTCGAACGTGACGTGCTGCATCTTGCCGCGAATGTCGGTGAAGCGGACGTCGACGTACTTGACGTCCTTTTCCTTGATCAGGTGCAGGATGTCCTTGGCGGTGGTCATTACGTATCCCCTTCTAGAGCTCTCTTAAGCGTTGACGATCCGGCCTAGACGGCGGCCGGGCCGTTTTCTCCGGTTCGGATGCGGATAACGTCCGCGATGTCCGAGACGAAAATCTTGCCATCACCGATGCGGCCCGTGCGGGCGGCGCGGGTGATCGCGTCCAGCGCGGCGTCCAGCTGGCTGTCCTCGATGACCACCTCGACCTTGATCTTGGGGAGGAAGTCGACGACGTACTCGGCGCCGCGATACAGCTCGGTGTGACCCTTCTGGCGGCCGTAGCCCTTGGCTTCCAGAACGGTCATCCCCTGGACGCCCATGTCCTGCAGAGCCTCTTTCACCTCATCCAGCTTGAACGGCTTGATGATGGCTTCGATCTTCTTCATCGGTTCCACTTTCGGGCCCGTCGGCGGTTGGCCGCCTTCACTGTAGGCGCACCGATCATGTCGCCTGTTCCGCCGCAAGCGAGCGTCGGCCACTATTACGACGAGAGAATGCACTTCCGACCGCGCGATCGAAATTTAGGCGCCTGGCGCCTATCGATCGGGCATGTGCTCGTTCGCCGTCAAATGCGCTTGCCGCGTTCCGTTTCGAGCCTACGATCCCGGGAAACGATCGTTTGAATGGGGCTGGAAGTGCGGGGCGGAGCGTCGATTTTATTTGCGGTTGGTCAATTCCCGGATTGGGGACGCGGCCATAATGCCTCGATGTCGCCAGGATTGCTGAAAGTTGTGGCGGCTGTCGCTTGGCTCAACCCTTCGGCGCCGCGCCGCCGCCTTCTGGTTCGGGATTGATCGCCATGAGCTTCGTTCACGTGATCCGGCACGGCAAGCCGGCGGCCGCCTGGGGCGAAAGCGATGCGGATCCCGGGCTCGACCAGATCGGCCATGCTCAAGCGCGGGCCGTGGCCGAGGCCATCTTGGCCTTGCCGCTCGCGCGGCGTCCGGCCCGCGTGGTGTCTTCGCCGTTGCGTCGTTGTCAGGAAACCGCCGCGCCGCTGGCCTTGGCGCTTGGCGTGCCGGTTGAGGTCGACCCCCGTGTCGGCGAGATTCCGACCCCGGCCGCCCTGTCGCCGGCCGAGCGTCCCGCGTGGCTGCGCGAGGCGTTCGCGGGGCGCTGGGACCAGATCAGGGGCGACCTCGACTATGTGGCCTGGACCGAGGGCGTCGCCTCGGCCTTGCGTGAGCACGCCGGAGCCGCCGTGTTCAGCCACTTCGTCGCCCTGAACGCGGCGGTCGCGGTGGCGACCGGGACCGCGGACGTCATGGCCTTCCGGCCCGACCACGCCTCGCTCACGACCTTCGCGATCGAGGGCGAGCGCTTGATCCTGCTGGAGAAAGGGCGCGAAGCTCAGAGCCAGGTGCTCTGAAGGAGTCGTCGTGCCGCGAGAGATCCTCTCCGTCGCCGAAATGGCCGCCGCCGATCGCGCCGCGGTGGAGCGGGGCGCGCCCACGCCGGTGCTGATGGAGCGAGCCGGGGAGGCGGTGGCGCGGGCCGTGCGCGCGCGCTACGCCCATCGGCCGGTGGTGATCTGGTGCGGACCGGGCGACAATGGCGGGGACGGCTATGTCGCCGCCCGACACTTGCGCCGGCGGGGCTGGCAGGTGGCGGTGGAGGCGGCCTATCCGCCCGCCACCGACGCCGCCCGCTGGGCCGCTTCCCGCTGGAAGGGCGAGGTGCGACCTCTGTCCGACGCGCCGTCGCCAGGGACACTTTATATTGACGCGCTGTTTGGCGCCGGCCTGTCGCGGCCGCTGGAAGGCGAGATCGCCAAGCTGGCGCGGTTCTGTCAGTCCCAGCCGCTCGCCATCGTGGCGGTCGACACGCCCTCGGGGATACAGGGCGACACCGGCCGGCCGTTGGGTGACGTCGCGTTCCGCGCCGATCTGACCGTGACCTTCCATCGTCGCAAGCGGGCGCATGTGCTGGCCCAAGGCCGCGAGGCTTGCGGCGAGATCGTCGTGGCCGACATTGGTCTCTGGCCCGCCGAGCATCCGGATCTGTTCGAGAACGACCCCAGCCTATGGGCTCAGCGCTTTCCGTGGCCGGCGATGGATGCGCACAAACATACGCGGGGCCGGCTGAAGGTCGTCAGCGGCGAGGCCTGGAGCACCGGCGCGAGCCGGCTGGCGGCGCGGGGCGGATTGCGGATAGGGGCGGGGGCCGTAACGGTCTTGTCGCCGCCCAACGCCTTGGCCGTTAACGCCGCCCACCTGGAAGCGGTGATGCTGTCGCCATTCGAGACGGACGCCGACCTAGCCGCCGCCGCCGAGCGGGCCGACGCCGTCGTGATCGGACCCGCAGCCGGGGTAGGGGAGGCGACCGCTCGCAATCTGCAGGCCCTGGCGCGCACCGGCGCGGCCCTGGTGGTGGACGCAGACGCCCTGACCAGTTTCCGCCAAGATCCCGAAGCCCTGTTCGCCTGCCTCGACCGCGACGACGTTCTGACCCCGCATCCGGGCGAGTTCGAGCGGATCTTTCCGGGCGTGCTGGACCAGTCGCCCGAGCGCATCGCCGCCGCTCGCCAAGCCGCCCACCGCGCCGGAGCCGTCGTGCTGCTAAAGGGACCGGACACGGTGGTCGCCGCGCCGGACGGACGCGCGGCCGTGTCGCTGAATGGGGCGCCCTGGCTGGCCACCGCCGGTTCGGGCGATGTGCTGGCCGGTTTCATCGGCGGCCTGATCGCTCAGGGCATGGAAAGCTTCGAGGCGGCCTGCGCCGGCGCCTGGATCCACGCCGAATGCGGCGCCCGTCATGGTCCCGGCCTGATCGCAGAGGATCTGCCAGGCTTGGCGCCGGCCGTTCTGGCCGAGCTTTTCGCGTGTCGTTGAAGCGCCGCGTGGATGTCTCGCTTCGGCCGTGTTCGCCCCGCAAGGGTCCGCTGATTGGTCCGCCCGGAGGTAGGCGATGATGGTGACGGAAGGACTACTGCTGGCGCTGCTGGTCAGCTGCCTGGCGGTCCTGATTCACTATGAGGCCCTGCGGGGCATCTCGGTCGCGGTGGTCGATCGCCCCAACGCCTCGCGGCTGACGGTGCTGGCGGTGATCTTCGGCGTGCTGGCGGCGCACGCCGTGGAGGCTGGGCTGTTCGGGGTCGGCTTCTGGCTGGGCGCTGACGTTCTGAAGTTCGGACGGTTCGTCGGCCGGGCCCCGCGCGACGCCTTCCAATACTATTCCTTCGCGCTGGAGACCTACACGACGCAAAGCGTCGGCGACCTCTATCCGATCGGCGGCCTGCGACTGCTGGCCAGCGTCGAGCCGCTGGTGGGCCTGATCCTGATCGGCTGGTCGACGTCGCTGACCTTCATGGTCATGGCCCGCGACTGGCGCATGAAGCTGTCGGTCGGCGAGTGAGCGCCGCCGATTCCGGATTCGGCAGGGATTGAAAAGATGGTGCGGCTAGAGGGACTCGAACCCCCACGGTCTCCCGGCGGTACCTAAAACCGCTGCGTCTACCAATTCCGCCATAACCGCGCGGAAGTCGATCTAGCGCGGAGGAAGAGGATTATCCATGGAAATTTGAACCTCTGCTGGCTCATCCGTGTCCTGACTCGTTTGGGACACGCCGGGCGGGCGCGAGTTTTATCGCCGCCGCTCTTGGATGCTCGCGCACGTCGTGACATAAGGGCGCTCTTTCGCCGCCCCGGTCCTCGCGGGCGGCGTCGATCTTTTGGACCCCAAGGGCGGTGCTCGGGCGCGCGGCGACCCGGACCCGAGAAATAAGAATGTCGATGCAGATCGTTGAAAAGTCGGGCGAAGGCCTCAGCCGCGTTTTTGGCGTCACGGTGCCCGCGAGTGAACTGGCCACGCGTCTTGATGCGCGGATCGCCGAAGTCGCGCCGCAGATGAACGTCAAGGGCTTCCGTCCCGGCAAGGTGCCGACGGCCCACGTCCGCCGTCTGTACGGCAAGGCCCTGATGGGCGAAGTCGTCGAGCAGGCGCTGAACGAGACCACCCAGAAGGTCCTCGAGGACAACAAGCTGCGTCCGGCGGGCCAGCCCGAGCTGAACCCGTCGTCGGACATGGACAAGGTCATCGCCGGCGGCGAGGACCTGGCCTTCGAGCTGGCCGTCGAGGTCATGCCGGAATTCGAACCGATCGACCCGGCGTCGATCGAACTGGTCAAGCCGGTCTACAAGGTCGGCGACGACGAAGTGCAAGAAGCTCTGGACGAACTGGCCAAGCAGGCTCGCACCTACGAGCCGCGCACGGGCAAGAGCCTGAAGGCCAAGGACGGCGACCAACTGCTGATCGATTTCGTCGGTACGATCGACGGTGTTGAGTTCGCCGGCGGCAAGGCCGAGGGCGCTGAACTCGTGCTGGGCTCGGGTCAGTTCATCCCGGGCTTCGAGGACCAACTGGTCGGCGCGAAGCCGGGCGACGACGTCGTCGTGAAGGTGAAGTTCCCGGAGAACTACCAAGCCGCCGAACTGGCCGGCAAGGACGCCGAGTTCGCCACCAAGGTCCACGAAGTCCGCGCGCCGGTCGACGGCAAGGCCGACGACGAACTGGCCAAGCGCCTGGGTCTGTCGGATCTGGCCGCCCTGACCGACCTGCTGCGCTCGAACCTGTCGGGCCGCTATGAGAACAGCTCGCGTTTCAAGCTGAAGCGCGCCCTGCTGGACGTCCTGGACAGCAAGCACGACTTCCCGCTGCCGCCGCGCATGGTCGAGGCCGAGTTCGCCGGCATCTGGCAACAGGTCGAGTCCGACAAGGCGCGTGGCGGTCTGCCGCCGGAAGACGCCGAGAAGTCGGAAGACCAGCTGAAGGCCGAGTACCGCAAGATCGCCGAGCGCCGCGTGCGCCTGGGTCTGGTTCTCGCCGAGATCGGCCGTAAGAACGACGTCGTCGTCACCGACCAGGAACTGACCGACGCGATCATGCGCGAAGCTCGCCAATACGGCGCCCAGGCTCAGCAAGTGTTCGACATGTACCGCCAGCGCGCCGACCTGCAGGCGGCCCTGCGCGCCCCGATCTATGAAGACAAGGTCGTCGACCTGATCTTCGGCAAGGCCAAGATCGAGGACAAGGAAGTCTCCAAGGATGAACTCCTGGAAGAAGACGACCTGCCGGAAGGCTACGGCGGCTGAGGCCAGCCGAGACGGACGGAAACGAGGCGCGGTTCGCGAGAACCGCGCCTTTTTCGTGCGCGCGCAAACCGGGCGGCTCCTTGCAACCTGTTAAGGGCCACGCGATATGCGTGGGCGACGGCGGCGCGCGGGCTGATTCGTTTTCGCGTGGCCAAGACACACAAAAAGGGTGATGCCCATCATGTACGATCCGGTTACGACGGCGATGAACCTGGTTCCCGTGGTCATCGAACAGACCAGCCGCGGCGAGCGCTCGTTTGATATCTTCTCGCGCCTGCTGAAGGAGCGGATCATCTTCGTAACGGGCCCCGTCGAAGACACCATGGCCAGCATTATTTGCGCCCAGCTTCTCTTCCTGGAGTCGGAGAACCCCAAGAAGGAGATCGCCATGTACATCAACTCGCCGGGTGGCGTGGTGACGTCGGGCCTCGCGATCTACGACACCATGCAATATATCAAGAGCCCGGTCTCGACCGTGTGCATGGGCATGGCCGCCTCGATGGGCAGCCTGTTGCTCGCCGCCGGCGCAGCTGGCCAGCGTATCTCGCTGCCGAACGCCCGCATCATGGTGCACCAGCCGTCGGGCGGCTTCCGCGGGCAAGCCTCGGACATCGAACGCCACGCCGAGGACATCATCAAGACCAAGCGTCGCCTGAACGAAATCTACGTGAAGCACTGCGGCCGCACCTATGAAGAGGTCGAGCGCACGCTGGACCGCGACCACTTCATGAGCGCCGATGAAGCCAAGGCCTGGGGCCTGGTCGACCACGTCTATGACACCCGCGAAGCCGCCGAGGCTGGCGCCGAGTAGGGCTTTAAGCCGTCGCTAAACAAGCGCCGCCGGTCTTTCGATCGGCGGCGTTTTTCTTGCCTGAAGGCCCGCGACAAATCCGCTCAGGTGGCGGGTCTTCCTCGGAAGACGCGGAAGCCCTTCTCGTCGGCGATCGCCAGCATTTCGGTATCGCCCGAGGTGTCGCCATACGCGGCCGTCAGATGGACATCGGGGCCGAAAACCTCGCGTAGGCGCGTCACCTTCTCCTTGGCGCGACAATTGTTCCCGTCGAGACCGCCCAGCACGCGGCCGTCCTCGGAGCACATCAGGCGGGTGCCAATCAGCAGGTCGGCGCCGAGGCCCCGCGCGAACGGCGCGACGGTTATTTCGGGCGAAGCGGTCACGATCACGAGCTTGGCCCCCTTGGCGCGCCAGGACCGCCAGACAGCGACCGCGTCGGGGCGAAGCAGGGACTGGGCGTGGGCTTGCGCGAAGGCGCGGGCGTCGTTTTCGATCTCTGTGACCGTCGCGCCCTTCAGGAACTCGCGCACCGCTGCGGCCTTGAGTTTCGCGCGATTGCGATCGAACAGGTAGGCGATCAGCGAGGGCGTGAGGCGAACAATCCCGCGCGCCCAGCGACGCGGCCCGGCGCGCCACTTCAGGAAAGCGTTGAAGCTGTCCTTGACGGTCAGGGTGCCATCGAAGTCGAAGGCCACCAGCGCCGGCTCGTCATCCATGTCGCCGGTCATCGGACGCGAGGCGCTGAGCCCCTTGGCCATCCACGAACGCTTAGCCATCGACCTTCCATGCGGGCGCTTCACGCGCTCCGTTCCACACGATTCCCCAATTGCTAATACGGCCTCGCGGGGGTGGCCGTAAGAGCCAAGACGCACGACGCTTGCGCCGGCGCGCCAATCGCCCAATTTAGATGACGAGGTCATGACACGATCCGGTGTGTTCGAGCGTTTGAGGCGGGAAAGGCGCCGGCAAGGCTTGTGAACCGAGCCCGGATCGGGGATTGTCAAGGATTAGACAACTCCCGGCGTATATTCTGCTTGCTTCGGTGGCGGCGTATGCGCTCGGAGGGGCGTCGCGGCGTTAAGCCGTAAGTCGCCATAGTGTGAGAAGCGATCATGACGAAAGCCGCGAGCGGCGACACCAAGAGCACTCTGTATTGTTCTTTCTGTGGAAAGAGCCAGCACGAGGTGCGCAAGCTCATCGCCGGGCCGACGGTGTTCATTTGTGATGAATGCGTCGAACTGTGCATGGATATCATCCGCGAAGAGCACAAGATCGCCTTCGTGAAGTCCAAGGACGGCGTGCCGACGCCGCGCGAGATCTGCGAGGTCCTGGACGACTACGTGATCGGGCAAGGCCACGCGAAGAAGGTTCTCGCGGTGGCGGTCCACAATCACTACAAGCGCCTCAACCACGCGTCGAAGAACAACGACGTCGAACTGGCCAAGTCGAACATCCTGCTGGTCGGTCCGACCGGTACGGGTAAGACGCTTCTGGCCCAGACCCTGGCTCGAATCATCGACGTGCCGTTCACGATGGCCGACGCCACGACGCTGACCGAGGCCGGTTACGTCGGCGAGGACGTCGAGAACATCGTGCTGAAACTGCTGCAAGCCGCCGACTACAATGTCGAGCGCGCCCAGCGCGGCATCGTCTATATCGACGAAATCGACAAGATCAGCCGCAAGTCCGACAACCCGTCGATCACCCGCGACGTGTCGGGCGAAGGCGTCCAGCAGGCCCTGCTGAAGATCATGGAAGGCACGGTCGCCTCCGTGCCGCCGCAAGGCGGGCGCAAGCATCCGCAGCAGGAATTCCTGCAAGTCGATACGACGAACATCCTGTTCATCTGCGGCGGCGCCTTCGCCGGGCTCGAGAAGATCATCTCGGCGCGCGGCGCGGCCAAGTCGATCGGCTTCGGCGCCAAGGTCACCGATCCGGAAGAGCGCCGGACGGGCGAGATCCTGCGGAACGTCGAGCCCGACGACCTGCAGCGCTTCGGCCTGATCCCGGAATTCATCGGCCGTCTGCCGGTGGTCGCGACCCTGGAGGACCTCGACGAGGCCGCCCTGGTCAAGATCCTGACCGAGCCGAAGAACGCCTTCGTCAAGCAGTACCAGCGCCTGTTCGAGATGGAGAACATCGGGCTGACCTTCACCGACGACGCCCTGCATCAGGTCGCCAAGAAGGCCATCGCCCGCAAGACCGGCGCGCGCGGCCTTCGTTCGATCATGGAAGGCATCCTGCTGGAGACCATGTTCGAGCTGCCCAACTACGAGGGCGTCGAGGAAGTGGTCGTCAATGCCGAGGTCGTCGAAGGCCGGGCCCAGCCGCTGCTGATCTATGCCGAGAAGAAGGGTGGGGCGGCTTCGGCCTAACGACCGGTCTCGTCTGAAGCGTTCAGGGCGCGTCCTCGTTTCGGGGACGCGCCTTTTTCGTGCGCGGCGGGCCTGGACGAGAAGTTTCGCGGCGGGTGCGCTCTGGGCGCCACGCGAAGCTTTGGCGACGCAAATCCCTCAACGGGCGGACTTTTGGAGAAACTTCCCGTCGAAGAGCGGGAAGGGGGCAACAGTCCGCTAGCTTTGCCGCTCCCGCGCGACTTGTCGCCGCTGATGGGCGAGCCCGCTTGAACCCTGTTGTAAAACGTCCACATAAATAACGACATTCCGCCCAGTCCCGGGCGGACGGGCCGTTCGACTCAGGCGCATCGTCTGGTGTTACGGCGGCCCGCATGGCCAGGCGCCTCTTTTGGGCCTAGGCCGGGAGTATTGAGAACATGTCCGAACTTCGTACCCTTCCCGTCCTGCCGCTGCGGGACATCGTTGTTTTCCCCCATATGGTGGTGCCGCTTTTCGTGGGCCGCGATAAGTCCGTGCGCGCGCTCGAAGAGGTGATGCGCGGAGACAAGCAGATCCTGCTGGTGACGCAAAAGAACTCGGCCGACGATGATCCGGCGCCGGGCGACATCTTCGACGTCGGCGTCCTGGCCACCGTCCTGCAACTGCTGAAGCTCCCTGACGGCACCGTGAAGGTGCTGGTCGAGGGCAAGGGCCGCGCCGCGGTCGTCAAGTTCACGGATCAGGAGTCCTTCTATGAGGCCCAGATCGGCGAGGTCAGCGAGGACGAGGGCGCGGGCCCCGAGGCCGAGGCCTTGTCGCGCGCCGTGGTCGAGCAATTCGAGAACTACGTCAAACTCAACAAGAAGGTGCCGCCGGAGGCCCTGGCCTCGATCCCGCAGATCGCCGAGCCGGGCAAGCTGGCCGACAGCATCGCCGCGCACCTATCGGTCAAGATCGGCGACAAGCAGCACCTGCTGGAAATCTTCGACGTCGTGAAGCGCCTTGAGAAGGTTTTCGCCCTCATGGAAGGCGAGATCTCGGTGCTGCAGGTCGAGAAGAAGATCCGCTCGCGCGTCAAGCGCCAGATGGAGAAGACCCAGCGCGAGTACTATCTGAACGAACAGATGAAGGCGATCCAGCGCGAGTTGGGTGACCCCGACGACTCGCGCGACGAGCTGATCGACCTCGAAAAGCGCATCAAGAAGACCAAGCTTTCCAAGGAAGCCCGCGCCAAGGCCGAGGGCGAACTGAAGAAGCTGCGCAACATGAGCCCGATGTCGGCCGAGAGCACCGTGGTCCGGAACTATCTGGACTGGCTGCTGTCGATCCCGTGGGGCAAGGCCAAGACCAAGAAGATCGACCTTGTCGAGAGCGAAGGCATCCTCGACGCCGACCACTATGGCCTGGAGAAGGTCAAGGAGCGGATCCTCGAGTACTTGGCCGTTCAGGCGCGCACCAATTCGCTGAAGGGGCCGATCCTTTGCCTGGTCGGCCCTCCCGGCGTCGGCAAGACCTCGCTGGGCAAGTCGATCGCCAAGGCGACCGGCCGCGAGTTCGTGCGCATGAGCCTCGGCGGCGTGCGCGACGAGGCCGAGATCCGCGGTCACCGCCGCACCTATATCGGCTCGATGCCCGGCAAGGTCATCCAGTCGATGAAGAAGGCCAAGACCACCAACGCCTTCGTGCTGCTGGACGAGATCGACAAGATGGGCAGCGACTATCGCGGCGATCCGGCCTCGGCTCTCCTGGAAGTGCTGGACCCGGCCCAGAACTCGACCTTCGGCGACCACTATCTGGAGGTCGACTACGACCTGTCGCAGGTGATGTTCGTCACGACGGCCAACAGCCTGAACATGCCCCAGCCGCTGCTGGACCGCATGGAGATCATTCGCATCCCCGGCTACACCGAGGATGAGAAGCTGGAGATCGCCAAGCGCCACATCCTGCCCAAGCTGGCCAAGGATCATGGGCTGAAGCCGGCCGAGTTCATCGTCCCGGACAAGGCGATCCGCGACCTGATCCGCTACTACACCCGGGAAGCCGGCGTGCGGTCGCTGGAGCGGGAACTGGGCGCCCTGGCGCGCAAGACGGTTCGGGATCTGGCCCGCGAAAAGGTCGCCTCGATCACGATCGACGACGAGCGCCTGGCCAAGTACGCGGGCGTCAAGAAGTACCGCTACGGCGAGACCGACGAGGTCGATCAGGTCGGCATCGTCACCGGTCTGGCCTGGACGGAGTTCGGCGGCGATATCCTGACCATCGAAGCCGTGAAGATGCCGGGCAAGGGTCGGATGCAGATCACCGGCAACCTCAAGGACGTGATGAAGGAGTCGATCGCCGCGGCCAACAGCTATGTCCGCTCGCGGGCCCTGCAGTTCGGGATCAAGCCGCCGGTGTTCGAGAAGACCGACGTCCACATCCACGTGCCCGACGGCGCCACGCCGAAGGACGGTCCATCCGCCGGCGCGGCCATGGGCCTGGCTATCGTCTCGGTGCTGACGGGCGTCCCGATCCGCAAGGACATCGCGATGACCGGCGAGATCACGCTGCGCGGCCGGGTCACCGCGATCGGCGGTCTGAAGGAAAAGCTGCTCGCGGCCCTGCGCTCGGGCGTGAAGACGGTCCTGATCCCGCAGGAGAACGAAAAGGACCTGGTCGACGTGCCCGCCAGCGTCAAGGACGGCCTGGAGATCATCCCGGTCTCGACCATGGACGAGGTGCTCAAGCACGGCCTCACGGGTCCGCTGACGCCCGTCGAGTGGAGCGAGGCCGACGAGCCGATCGCCGCCGGTCAGAAGAAGGACGACGGCGACAGCGACGCCGTGCTGACCCACTAAAAGCAACTTATCGTTGATAACTTAAGCGGCGCGGGGGATTCCCGCGCCGCTGTCGTTTGACGGGGCGTTTTCGCCCGCCATAATCCCGGCTCTGGACGAAGCGCCGTAAGGGAAAACGCGTCGCCGCCCAGGCTGGGAGAAAAACATGACCACAAAAGCCGAGCTCGTCACGGCCATCGCCGAGAAGGCGGGCATCAACAAGAACCAGGCCAAGGACGCTCTGGAAGCCTTCATCGACGCCGTCACCGACTCCCTCAAGTCGGGCAAGGATGTTCGCCTGGTCGGCTTCGGCGCCTTCAAGGCCGTGACCCGGGCCGCCGGCACCGCGCGCAATCCCCGCACCGGCGAAACCGTCAACCGTCCCGCGTCGAAGACGGCGCGCTTCCAGGTGGGCGAGGGGCTGAAGGCCTCGCTGAACGACTGACCTCTTTCTTCCGCGTAGGGAGAGGCGGGGCGCCCGGCCGGGCCGCTCCGCTTTTTCGTTTTCCCGTTTCGCGGATGGGCCTCCGCGGCGATGTCCCTTCCGATTTTCGGCCCGATAACCGTTTCACACCTATCGGAAAATACTCTAGAAGCGCCGACGCGAAGGGGCAGTTAGCTCAGCGGTAGAGCGTCTCGTTTACACCGAGAGGGTCGGGGGTTCGATCCCCTCACTGCCCACCACTCTTCACGGCCACGTTGCCAGATGGCGAGCCTTGCAAGCCGCGAAAGCGTACCTTGCGAACCGGCGAGACTGGGCGCGGAAATCGTCGGAAGCGGCCAGGAACCGTGGTTGTCGCAAAAGCTTTATCGTTCGGAGGCCGTATTGGGGGGCTTCGGTAACGATGAGGAATCGGCGTGACGGACACGATATCGGACCGGCCGCTCGGCCCGCGCGTTCTCCCCATCTCCGACCATCCGCCGACTGAAGGCCCGGTCCGTCTCGTCGACACCACGATGCTCTACGCCCCGCGCAGCGGCGGGGTTCGACGCTATCTGTCCTCCAAGCGCGCGTGGCTCGCCGCCAACCGTCCCGATGTTCGCCACACGCTGGTCGTCCCCGGCGCGCGCGATTCCCATGACGGGCAAGGCAGGGTCTCGATCTACGCCACGCCCCTGCCGTTCGGGGCCGGATACCGTTGGCCCGTGGTCAAGCAGGCCTGGATGGAGCGCCTGATCCGCCAGCGGCCCGACATTATCGAGGCTGGCGATCCCTATACCCCGGGCCTGGCGGCGCTGCGCGCCGGCGACGCCCTAGGCGTTCCGGTGGTGGGCTTTTGCCACACCGATCTGGGGGCGCTGGCCGCTCTGCATATCGGCGAATGGGTCGAAAAGCCGGTGCAGAAGCGTTGGGCCGCCATCTACCGTCAGTTCGATCGCGCCGTCGCGCCCAGTCGGTTCATCGCTGGCCGCCTGGTCGAGGCTGGCGTGCACGACGCCATCGGCCTGCCGCTGGGCGTCGACACCGAGATCTTCCATCCGGCCCGCGCGGACCGGGCGCGGCTATGCCGCCGCCTGGGCGTGGCGCCGGACGAACGTCTGCTGGTGTTCGCGGGCCGCCCGGCGCGGGAAAAGCGGCTGGAGGTGCTGGTCGGCGCGGTCGAGCGCCTGGGCGCGCCCTATAAGCTTCTGCTCGTCGGCGCGGGCGGCGGAGCGCCGGTGAGTGATCGCGCGATCTGCATGGACTATGTCCGCGATCCGGCCGAATTGGCGGGGATTCTGGCCAGCTGCGACGCCTTCGTGCACGCCAACGACAACGAGCCTTTCGGGCTGATCGTACTGGAGGCCATGGCTTGCGGCCTGCCCATGGTGGGCGTCGCCGCCGGCGGCGTGGCCGAATCGGTCGACGACCAGGTCGGCCAACTGGCGACACGGTCGGAGCCCGCGCCGTTCGCCGAAGCTATCGAGGCCCTGTTCGCCCGCGATCTGGCCGCCGTCCGCGCGGCCGCTCGTCGCCGCGCCGTCGAGCGGCACGGCTGGGACGCGGTCTTTCGCCAGCTCTGCGGCATCTATGGCGAGTTGACGGGACGGCGGAGCTTTGGGTCTGGCGCCCAGGTTCGCGATCATTAAGCCCTGAGGCTGGCGAGGATCTCGTAGCTGTGCTTCCGGGCGTCGTGGTCGTGGATTTGCGAGGCCGCCATCAGCTCGTCCGCGCCCGTCAATTCCAGCACCCGCTCGATCTTGCGGCGCACCGTCTCGGGAGAGCCGATCGCCGAATACTGGAAGGTGTGGTCCAGCCCCGCCAACTCCGCGGGCGAAGCGTGCTCGCGGATGTCGTCGACAGGCGGCGGCAGAAGGCCGGGGCGCCCCCGACGCAGGGCCAGGAACTGCTGCTGAGTCGAGGTCGCCAGACGCGCGGCCTCCGCGTCGGTATCCGCCGCGCACACGCCGACGCAAACCATGACATGTGGCTTGTCCAGGGTCTCCGACGGCTTGAAATGCCGGCGATAGAGGAGGAGGGCGTCCAACAGCGAGTCGGGCGCGAAGTGGGCGGCGAAGGCGTAGGGCAGGCCAAGGGCCGCCGCCAATTGCGCGCCCCAGGTCGAGGAGCCGAGCATCCAGATCGGCACATCCTGGCCTTCGCCTGGCACGGCGCGGACGCTCTGGTCCGGATTGGCCGGCTTGAACCAATGCTGCAGCTCGACGACGTCTTGGGCGAACGAATCAACGGCGCCGGCGTAGCGGCGCAACGCCCGCATCGTGGCCTGGTCCGTACCGGGCGCGCGGCCTAGGCCCAGATCGATCCGGCCTGGATAGAGCGCGTTCAGGGTGCCGAACTGTTCGGCGACCATCAGCGGCGCGTGGTTGGGCAGCATGACGCCGCCGGAGCCGACTCGAATCGTTTTCGTACCGCCGGCCACGTGGCCAATGACCACGGCGGTCGCGGCGCTGGCGATGCCCGGCATATTGTGGTGCTCGGCCAGCCAGTAGCGGTGAAAGCCCAAGGATTCGGCGTGTCGCGCGAGATCGAGACTATTGTGAAGCGCCTGGCCGACGGTCACGCCCTGCGGAACGGGCGCGAGGTCCAGGACGGAAAACGGCGGATACGCGGTGCTGCTCATGAAGGCTAGATGGCGCGCGGTCGCGGCAACTCAAGCCCGATGAGGTCGTCGTTTCCGATTTCGAAGGGGAAGCCACTGGACGGTGGCGCGAATGACGGGGCTCGAACCCGCGACCTCCGGCGTGACAGGCCGGCGCTCTAACCAACTGAGCTACATCCGCGTCGTGCGCTTGGAGCGCGACGGTCGTCCGTAGACCGAGGGGAGGGAAGCTGACCACTCTCGAGAGAGTGGCGCGAATGACGGGGCTCGAACCCGCGACCTCCGGCGTGACAGGCCGGCGCTCTAACCAACTGAGCTACATCCGCATAAGCCTTCGCCGAGGCGAAAGCGCGACCCGCCGATCGGCGAGGGGCGTCTGATATGTCGGGCGAAGACTCGTGTCAACGGCCATATCGCCGAAGCCGCGAAACGGAGCTGGGGACAAAGGGTTTCGCTCGCGATCGACGCGCGCGAGGCGAGGTGAAAGGTCCTTGTGGGCCAAGGCCGCGCCGGTTGCGCGCGACAGACCAGCGTTAGCTCAAGATTGTCTAGTTGCGATCGTTTCTCAATGTGTCTCGGGTGTTTGAAGCGCTGGCGACAGTGGGCTACAAACCGCTCGATTCAAGCCAAGGGCTGTCATGACCGCCTTCCTCCTCCAGTACCTGCCTATCGTGATCTTCCTCGGGATCGCGGCGGCTATCGGGATTGTCTTCCTTCTGGCCGCGGCCGTGCTCGCGCCGAAGGCGCCGGACCCGGAAAAGCTGTCCGCATACGAATGCGGCTTCAACGCCTTCGACGACGCGCGCATGAAGTTCGACGTCCGGTTCTATCTGGTGTCGATCCTGTTCATCATCTTCGACCTCGAAGTGGCGTTCCTGTTCCCCTGGGCGGTCACGCTGTTGAAGTTGCCGCATGACGTGGCCCAGTTCGCCTTCTGGTCGATGATGACGTTCCTCGGCGTCCTGACCGTCGGCTTTATCTACGAATGGAAGAAGGGCGCCCTCGAATGGGAGTGATCGTTCCCGCCAACGCGGCCCCAACGGGATCTGGCGTTCCGGCGCTGTCGGGCGGCCGTTCGACGGTCGAGGGCTATGACCCCAAGCTGCACGATCCGTTCTTTGACGGCGTCTCGCAGCAGCTGGCCGACAAGGGCTTCATCACCGCCGCCGCCGACGACCTGATCACCTGGGCTCGCACGGGCTCTCTGATGTGGATGACGTTTGGCCTGGCGTGCTGCGCCGTGGAGATGATGCAGGCCTCGATGCCGCGTTATGACCTGGAGCGCTATGGCTTCGCTCCGCGCGCCAGCCCGCGCCAGTCGGACGTGATGATCGTCGCCGGCACTCTGACCAACAAGATGGCTCCGGCCCTGCGCAAGGTCTACGACCAGATGCCGGAGCCCCGCTACGTCATCTCGATGGGCAGCTGCGCCAACGGCGGCGGCTACTACTATTACAGCTACAGCGTCGTGCGCGGCTGCGACCGCGTGGTGCCGGTCGACATCTATGTTCCGGGCTGCCCGCCCACGGCCGAGGCGCTGGTCTATGGCGTGCTGCAGCTGCAGAAGAAGATCCGCCGCACGGGGACGATCGAGCGATGACCGACGTGGTTCCGACCGAAACGGCGATCTCGCCGCTGGAAGCGCTGGGCCAGACCATCGTCGCCAACAGCGCCGGCGCGATCACCGCTTATCACGTGGCGTTCGGCGAGCTGACGGTGCTGGGCCCGGCGAACCGCGTGGTCCAGGCGCTTGAATTCCTGCGCGACCACGCCGATTGCCGCTTCCACCAGCTGGTCGACCTGACCGGCGTCGATTATCCGCAGCGCGAGCGCCGCTTCGATGTGGTCTATCACCTGCTGTCGCTGGTGAAGAACCATCGGATTCGCCTGAAGGTGCAGACCGACGAGGATACGGCCGTTCCCACCGTGACGTCGGTCTTCCCGGTCGCCGACTGGTTCGAGCGCGAGGCGTTCGACATGTTCGGCATCTTCTTCGAAGGCCATCCGGACCTGCGCCGGATCCTGACCGATTACGGCTTCCACGGCCATCCGCTTCGGAAAGACTTCCCGATGACGGGCTATGTGGAAGTGCGCTACGACGACGAGCTTAAGCGTGTCGTCTACGAACCCGTAAAGATCACGGAGTTCCGTGCGTTCGACTTCCTGTCGCCTTGGGAGGGCGCGAAGTACGCGCTGCCCGGCGACGAGAAAGCCGAGAAGCGGGCGGGAGACGCGTAGGGCCGGGGCCGGCGCGAAGGCGCTGGCTCCAGATCACTTGCCGGGACTGGCCGATGGCCGGCCTGGCATGGAACAGTGTAACGAAGGTCCGTAGCCATGACCGGCACGAACTCGCCCGCCGCGGCGACAGACTACTTCCGAGACGAGGCGACGGTTCCGGCCGTTCCGGAGACGCCTGTCCGTAAGTTCAACATCAACTTCGGCCCCCAGCACCCGGCCGCGCACGGCGTGTTGCGCCTGGTGCTGGAGCTGGATGGCGAGATCGTCGAACGCGTCGATCCGCACATCGGCCTGCTGCACCGCGGCACCGAGAAGCTGATGGAAGCGCGCACCTATCTGCAGAACGTGCCGTACTTCGACCGCCTCGACTATGTGGCGCCGATGAACCAAGAGCACGCCTTCTGTCTGGCCATCGAGAAGCTGCTGGGCGTCGAGGTCCCGATCCGGGGCCAGATCATTCGCGTCCTATACTCGGAAATCGGCCGGATCCTGAACCACCTGCTGAACGTGACGACCCAGGCCATGGACGTCGGCGCCCTGACCCCGCCGCTTTGGGGCTTCGAGGAGCGCGAGAAGCTGATGGTGTTCTACGAGCGCGCTTGCGGCGCCCGCCTGCACTCCAACTATTTCCGTCCGGGCGGCGTCCACCAGGACCTGCCGCCGGAGCTGGTCGAGGATATCGACGCCTGGGCCAAGGCGTTCCCCAAGATCTGCGACGACATCGAAGGCCTGATCACCGACAATCGCATCTTCAAGCAGCGCAACGTCGACATCGGCGTCGTCAGCAAGGACGAGGCGATTCTGTGGGGCTTCTCGGGCGTGATGGTGCGCGGCTCGGGCATCGCCTGGGACCTGCGCCGCAGCCAACCCTACGAGAACTACAACGACTTCGAGTTCGACATCCCGCTGGGCAAGAATGGCGATTGCTACGACCGCTATCTCTGCCGCATGCAGGAGATGCGCGAGTCGACCAAGATCATCCGTCAGGCCTGCGACATGCTGCGCAAGACGCACGGTCCGGTGCTGTCGGAAGACAACAAGGTCTCGCCGCCGCGCCGCGCCGAGATGAAGCGCTCGATGGAAGCGCTGATCCACCACTTCAAGCTCTACACCGAAGGCTTCAAGACGCCGGAAGGCGAGGTCTATGCCTGCGTCGAGGCCCCGAAGGGCGAGTTCGGCGTGTTCGTGGTCAGCGACGGCGGCAACAAGCCGTACCGCTGCAAGATCCGCGCGCCAGGCTTCCCGCACCTGGCGGCGATGGACTGGATGAACCGCGGCCACCAGCTCGCCGACGTCTCGGCCATCCTGGGCTCGCTGGACATCGTGTTCGGGGAGATCGACCGGTGAGCCTGGAAGCCATCGCCCTTGAGAAAGTGGCCCAGGCCCAGCTGGACGCCTATAACGCCCAGGATTTGGACGCTCATTGCGCCCATTTCGCCGACGACGTCGTCGTGGGCGGCCTGAACGGCGAGGTCGCGCGCACCGGGATCGACGCCTATCGCGCCTGGTACGAAAAGGTCTTCGCCGATTTTCCCGGCAACAAGGCCGAACTGCTGAACCGCATCGTGGTCGGCTCGAACGTGATCGATCACGAGCGCGTCGACCGCGGCAATGGCGATCCCGTCTTCGAGGTCGCCGCCATCTACACCTTCAAGGGCGACAAGATCGCTCGCGTTGATTTCGCCCGATGAGCGCCCCCAAATGAGTGTGAGACGTCTCGCTAAAGAACAGCCCGCCAGCTTCGCCTTCTCGAAGGAAAGCCAGGCGAAGGCCGACTGGTGGAAAGCCAAGTACCCCGCCGCCCGCAAGCAGTCGGCGGTGATCCCGATGCTGTGGCTGGCCCAGAAGCAGGAGGGCTGGGTGTCCGAGCCGGCGATCCAGGAGATCGCCAAGCAACTCGAGATGCCGGTCATTCGCGTGCTGGAAGTGGCCACCTTCTACGTGATGTTCCAGCTGCAGCCGGTCGGCAAGGTCGCCTTCGTGCAGCTGTGCGGCACCACGCCCTGCCAACTGCGCGGGGCCGAGGACCTGAAGAAGGTTCTGAAGGACAAGATCGGCGCCGCCAACCACGTCTCGGCCGACGGCAAGTTTAGCTGGGAAGAGGTCGAGTGCCTCGGCGCCTGCTGCAACGCGCCGATGGCCGCGATCAACGACTATTACTACGAGGACCTGACGCCGGAGAGCCTGGCCCAGATCCTAGACGACTTCGCGGCCGGCAAGGCGCCGAAGCCGGGCAGCTATGACGGCCGCGGCGCCTCGGAGCCGAAGGGCAAGATCCAGACCCTGACGGATCCGAAGCTGTACGACGGCTCGGCCGCCAAGAAGATCAAGATCCCGAACCTTCCGGAAAAGCCGAAGGCGACCAAGGCCAAGCCGGAGCCGACCGCCTAACATGACCGCCGACGCCAACATCCAGAAGAAGCGCCTCACCGTGATGCTCGCCATCAACGCGGTGTGCTTCGTGCTGGCCGGCGTCGCGATCTATGGCGCGGTGTCGCTGCGGATCGACTGGCTGCGGCTGGTCTTCCTGGGCGCCATCGTGGCTGGCCTGGCCTCTCACATCTGGTTCATCCTGGGCTGGATGCGCGCGACCAAGCGCGAGGGCGCGACGTCATGACCGACGACAGCCTCCTCATCGCCCGCCGCGCGGCCTATGCCGACACCATCCGTGGCCTGGGCCGTCGTGAACGCGGCTTGGGTTTCGTGGCCTGCCTCCTCGGCGCGCTGCTCCTGATCTGGGGGCGGACGGTCGAAGGGGCGCCGTTCTGGGCGGTTGTCGCCGGTCTCGTCACGATTGGCGCGGGCTGGTTGCTTTTCGCCTATGTCATCATTCGTCGGGCGGGTTATGTGCGCGCCCATCCATTCGATCCGCAAAGCTGAGTCATGGTCGGTATCCTCGAAGACAAGGACCGCATCTTCACGAACCTCTACGGTCTCCAGGATTGGGGCCTCGAGGGCGCGAAGAAGCGCGGCTGCTGGAATGGCACCAAGGACATCCTGGACGCTGGGCGCGACTGGATCATCGACAACATGAAGAACTCCGGCCTGCGCGGCCGGGGCGGCGCCGGTTTCTCGACCGGGCTGAAGTGGTCGTTCATGCCCAAGGAAGTGAAGGAAGGTCGTCCTCACTACCTGGTGGTCAACGCCGATGAGTCCGAGCCGGGCACCTGCAAGGACCGGGAGATCATGCGGCATGATCCGCACCTCCTGATCGAGGGCTGCCTGATCGCCTCGCGCGCCATGCTGGCCCACGCCTGCTACATCTATATTCGTGGCGAGTACGTCTACGAACGCGAGATCCTGGAAGCCGCGATCAAGCAGGCCTACGAGGCCAAGCTGATCGGCAAGGACAACGTCCACGGCTGGGACTTCGACCTCTACGTCCATCACGGCGCCGGCGCCTATATCTGCGGCGAAGAGACGGCTCTGCTGGAAAGCCTGGAAGGCAAGAAGGGCCAGCCGCGTCTGAAGCCGCCGTTCCCGGCCGGCGCGGGCCTCTACGGCATGCCGACCACGGTCAACAACGTCGAGAGCATCGCCGTCGCGGGCACGATCCTGCGTCGCGGCGCGGCTTGGTTCGCGGGCTTTGGTCGTCCGAACAACGCCGGCACCAAGCTCTTCTGCGTCTCGGGCCACGTGAACCTGCCCTGCAACGTCGAAGAGGCGATGAGCATCCCGTTCCGCCAGCTGATCGAGGATCACTGCGGCGGCATCCGGGGCGGCTGGGGCAACCTGAAGGCCGTCATTCCGGGCGGCTCGTCCGTGCCGATGATCCCGGCCGAGCAGTGCGAAGACCTGCCGATGGACTTCGACGCGCTGCGCAACCTGCGCTCGGGCCTCGGCACCGCCGCCGTCATCGTCATGGACAAGTCGACCGACCTCGTCCGCGCCATCGCCCGCCTGTCATACTTCTACAAGCATGAGAGCTGCGGCCAGTGCACGCCGTGCCGCGAAGGCACGGGCTGGATGTGGCGCGTCATGGAGCGCATGGCGACCGGCGAGGCCGATCCGAAAGAGATCGACACCCTGCTGGACGTCACGACCCAGGTCGAGGGTCACACCATCTGCGCCCTGGGCGACGCGGCCGCCTGGCCGATCCAGGGCCTGTTCCGTCACTTCCGCCACGAGGTGGAGGAGCGGATCGCTTCCTATCGTAGCGGTCGCCTGCACGTGCAGGGCGCCAAGCTGATCGCGGCGGAGTAACAAGAATGGCAATCGCCAAGGTCAACGGCGTCGAAGTCGAGTTCGAACCCGGCATGACGGTTCTGCAGGTCGCGGAACTGGCCGGCGAAGAGATCCCGCGCTTCTGCTACCATGAGCGCCTCAGCATCGCCGGCAACTGCCGGATGTGCCTGGTCGAGGTGAAGCCCGGCCCGCCGAAGCCCCAGGCCTCGTGCGCTCTGCCGGCCGCCGAGGGGCAGGAGATCTTCACCAAGACTCCGATGGTCAAGAAGGCCCGCGAAGGGGTGATGGAGTTCCTGCTCATCAACCACCCGCTGGATTGCCCGATCTGCGACCAGGGCGGCGAGTGCGACCTGCAGGACCAGGCCATGGGCTATGGCCGCGACGACAGCCGCTACGAAGAAAACAAGCGCGCGGTCGAAGAAAAGGCCATGGGCCCGCTGATCAAGACCGTGATGACGCGCTGCATCCAGTGCACGCGCTGCGTCCGCTTCATCACCGAGGTCGCCGGCTCGCCGGAAATCGGCCTGATCTCGCGCGGCGAAGACGTTGAAATCACGACCTATCTGGGCGCGGCGGTGACGTCGGAGCTCAGCGCCAACGTCATCGACCTGTGCCCGGTCGGCGCCCTGACGAGCAAGCCCTACGCCTTCGAAGCCCGTCCGTGGGAGCTGAAGAAGACCGAGAGCATCGACGTGATGGACGCCTTGGGCTCATCGATCCGCGTCGACGCGCGCGGCGCGGCCGTGCTGCGCGTGCTGCCGCGCACGAACGACGACGTCAATGAAGAGTGGATCTCGGACAAGACGCGCTATGCCGTCGACGGCCTGGGCCGTCAGCGCCTGGACCGTCCCTATGTCCGCGTGGACGGCAAGCTGCGTCCCGCGACCTGGTCGGAAGTCTTCGCCGCCGTTGCCGCCAAGCTGAAGACGACCGCGCCCGAGCGCATCGGCGTCATCGCCGGCGACCTGCAGGACGCCGAGAGCCTCAAGGCGACCAAGGATCTCTTCACCGCCCTGGGCGTCAAGAACCTGGACAGCCGCCAGGACGGCGCGGCGCTGGGCGCCGGCCCGCGCGAGAGCTGGCTGTTCAACTCGACGATCGCCGGCATCGAGAACGCCGACGTCGTTCTGTTCGTCGGCGCCAATCCGCGCATCGAGGCGCCGGTTCTGAACGCGCGCTTCCGCAAGCAGTGGATCGCCGGCAAGACCCGCTTCGGCGTCATCGGCGAGCAGGCCGACCTGACCTTCGGCTATGATTATCTCGGCGCCGGCGCCAAGACCCTGTCGGGCCTGGCCAAGAGCAAGAACGACTTCGTCGCGGCCCTGAAGGCCGCCGAGCGTCCCGCGATCATCATCGGGCAGGGCGCCCTGGCCCGCGCCGATGGCGCGGCGATCCTCAAGGCCGCCGCCGGCCTCGCCAAGACCATGAAGGTCGTGCGTGACGGCTGGAACGGCTGGAACGTGCTGCACACCGCAGCCGCTCGGGTGGCCGGCCTCGACATGGGCTTCGTCCCGGCCGACGGCGGCCTCGCCGCCCGCGACATGCTGAAGCCGGGCGCTGTCGACGTCCTCTTCCTGCTGGGCGCCGACGAGTGCGAGACGGCCGCCTCGGACGCATTCAAGATCTATCTCGGCACGCACGGCGACAACGGCGCGCATAAGGCCGACGTGATCCTGCCGGGCGCGGCCTATACCGAGAAGAACGGCCTCTATGTAAACCTCGAGGGCCGGGTCCAGATGGGCCGCCGCGCGGTGTTCCCGAAGGGCGAGGCCAAGGAAGACTGGTCGATCCTTCGCGCGCTTTCCGAAGTGCTGGGCCACAAGCTGCCGTATGACAGCCTGGACCAGCTGCGCGCCAAGCTGTTCGCCGATCACCCGACCTTCGGCCAGATCGACTACGCGCCGGGCTCGGTGGCCACGTCGTTCGACGTGGGCGCGCTGGGCGCCGACGGCGAGGTTTCGGACGCGCCGTTCGAAAGCCCGATCAAGGCCTTCCACCTGACCAACCCCATCGCGCGCGCCAGCGTGACCATGGCCGAATGCGCGGCCGTGGCTTCCGGCGCCGCCAAGATCGCCGCGGAGTAAATCGTGGACTCGACCAATCCGCTTCTCTGGTTTGGCCTGACGACCGGCGGCATCCTGCTGGTCGTGATCTGGGTTCTCCTGAGCCTGGCCTTCCTGCTGCTGGCCGACCGCAAGATCTGGGCCGGCGTCCAGATGCGCAAGGGTCCCAACGTGGTGGGTCCCTTCGGCCTGCTGCAGTCCTTCGCCGACTTCTTCAAGTTCGTCTTGAAGGAGATCGTCATCCCGGCCGGCGCCGACAAGGTGATCTTCATCCTGGCGCCGCTGATCAGCCTGATCCTGGGCTTCGTCGGCTGGGCCGTGGTGCCGTTCGCGCCGGGCTGGGTGGTCTCCAACCTCAATGTCGGCATCCTCTACCTGCTGGCCATGAGCTCGCTGGGCGTCTACGGCATCATCATGGGCGGCTGGGCTTCGAACTCGAAGTATCCGTTCCTGGGCGCCCTGCGTTCGGCCGCGCAGATGGTGTCCTACGAGGTCTCGATCGGCCTGATCATCATCACGGTGATCCTGCTGGCCGGTTCGATGAACCTGTCGACCATCGTCGAAAAGCAGACCGGCTGGTTCTGGAACTGGAACGTGTTTGGCGGCGCCGGCCTGAAGAACATCGTCCTGCTGCCGGTGATGGTCATCGCGATGGGCATGTTCTACATCTCGGGTCTGGCCGAGACGAACCGCCCGCCATTCGACTTGCCGGAAGCCGAATCCGAACTCGTGGCCGGGTACCAGGTCGAGTACAGCTCGACCCCGTACCTGCTGTTCATGGTGGCCGAGTATTCGAACATCGTCCTGATGTGCGCGATGATCAGCGTGCTGTTCTTCGGCGGCTGGAATCCGGGCTTCCCGATTGGTTTCACGGCGCACTGGCCGCCGTTCCTGGTCAATTTCCTGCTGGCCTTGGTGTTCTACGCCAAGATCGTCTTCTGGTTCTTCATGTTCGCCATGGCCAAGGCCATCGTGCCTCGCTACCGCTACGACCAACTGATGCGCCTGGGGTGGAAGGTGTTTCTGCCGACCTCGCTCGTGCTGGTCGCCGCGGTCGCCGCGTGGCGCGTGTTCGGTCCGGGGGCCTGATGCGGCGCCTAGCGGTCATCGCGCTGGGCCTTTCCGGCCTCGCCCTTTCGGCCTGCCAGGCCGTCTCGGCTCCGGATCGGTCCTATTCGCTGGGCGAGGGGATTGTCAGCTACGACGATCTTCGTCGCGCCGGCGACAAGTGCAAGGCCGAGGGCGGGACGATCCGGTTCAAGCAGGACGGGGGCGACCCCGCTCAGCTGGCGAACTACACCTGCGTGATCCCGCGCGGGACGAAATAAGGGGCCTTGGCCCATCGAAGTGGGGAGGGGCCACGACGGCCCTTCGTCGAGGTACAGGTTTAGGAGAGCTCTGGTGTTCCAGCGCATCACTCAAGCGGTCAAGGGCGCGGCCCTGCTCGACTTCGCCGGCGCGTTCGGTCTGGCCATGAAGCACATGGTCGCGCCGAAGAAGACCGTGATCTATCCGAACGAGCGCAACCCGCAGTCGCCGCGCTTCCGGGGCGAGCACGCCCTGCGTCGCTATCCGTCGGGCGAGGAACGCTGCATCGCCTGCAAGCTGTGCGAGGCCATCTGCCCCGCCCAGGCCATTACGATCGAGGCCGAACCACGCGAGGACGGCAGCCGCCGGACGACCCGCTACGACATCGACATGGTCAAGTGCATCTACTGCGGCCTGTGCCAGGAGGCCTGCCCGGTGGACGCCATCGTCGAGGGGCCGAACACCGAGTTCGCGACCGAGACGCGCGAGGAACTGTACTACGACAAGGAACGGCTTCTCGATAACGGCGACCGCTGGGAACGCCTGATCGCGAAGAATCTGGAGTTGGACGCGCCCTACCGCTAAGAGGGGGCGCGATTCCTAGGAGGCGTCGCGCCGCGAGGCGTCGGCGTCATTGGACGTAAGATTTCAGGGGAGCCCTGGGCCAATGCCCGTGCAGGCGATCGCATTTTATCTACTGGCTTTCGTGACCCTCGCGTCGGGCTTGCTCGTCGTGTCGGCCAAGAACCCGGTGCACTCGGTGCTCTTCCTGATCACCGCCTTCTTCTCGGCCGCCGGGCTCTTCGTCCTCCTGGGCGCGGAGTTCCTGGCGATGCTGCTGATCGTCGTCTATGTGGGCGCGGTCGCGGTGCTGTTCCTGTTCGTCGTGATGATGCTGGACATCGACTTCGCGGCGCTGCGTCAGGGCTTCGTCAACAACCTGCCGATCGGTGGCCTCGTGGGTCTGGTGCTGGTCGGGGAGATGATCGCGGTCGTCGCCGCCGTGGCCAGCAACGGCGCGGCCGCCAAGCAGGCCTTGCCGAACGCGTCGCCGGGCGGCGTTCCGAACACCGAGGTGATCGGCCGCGTGCTCTACACCGACTATGTCTTCTTCTTCCAACTCGCGGGCCTGGTGCTGCTGGTGGCCATGATCGGCGCCATCGTCCTGACCCTGCGCCACAAGCCGGGCGTCAAGCGCCAGGACATCGGCAAGCAGGTGGCCCGCACGCCCAAGACCGGCATGGAGCTGGTTCAGATCAAGCCGGGTGAGGGGATCTCCGAATGATCGGCCTGCCGCACTATCTCGTCGTCGCCGCGATCCTGTTCACGATCGGCGTCTTCGGCATCTTCGTGAACCGCAAGAACATCATCGTCATCCTGATGTCGGTCGAGTTGATCCTCTTGGCGGTGAATATCAATCTCGTGGCGTTCTCGGCCTTCCTGCACGACGTGGCGGGGCAGATCTTCGCCATGTTCGTGCTGACCGTGGCCGCCGCCGAGGCGGCCGTGGGTCTGGCCATCCTCGTCACCTTCTTCCGCAACCGCGGCGACATCGCGGTTGACGACGCCAGCATGATGAAGGGCTAAGCGACGTCATGCAGACGCTTGTAACCATTCTCGTCTTCGCGCCGCTGGTCGGCGCCCTGATCGCCGGCCTGTTCGGCCGCCGCATCGGCGACGTCGCCTCGCAGGCGGTCACGACCGGCCTGCTGATCCTGGCCTGCGCCCTGTCGTGGTACACGTTCAGCCAGTGGACCTGGGGCGGCCTGGAGGCCTTCACGGTCCGCCTGCTGCCGTTCATCCACATCGGCGACTTCCAGGCCAACTGGTCGATCCGGATCGACGCTTTGTCGGCGACCATGCTGATCGTGGTCACGACGGTCTCGGCCCTGGTGCACATCTATTCCTGGGGCTACATGGCCGAGGACGACAGCAAGCCGCGCTTCTTCGCGTATCTGTCGTTGTTCACCTTCGCCATGCTGTCGCTGGTCACCGCCGCCGACTTCATGCAGCTGTTCTTCGGCTGGGAAGGCGTGGGTCTGGCGTCGTACCTGCTGATCGGCTTCTGGTTCAAGAAGCCCTCGGCCAGCGCCGCCGCCATCAAGGCCTTCGTGGTCAACCGCGTCGGCGACTTCGGCTTCGCCCTGGGCATCATGACCACCTTCTGGGCGTTCGGGTCGATCCAGTTCGCCGAGATCTTCCCGCAGATCGCCGCGCACGCCGGCAAGACCTGGGTGTTCGCGGGCCATACCTTCCCGCTGATGGACATCGCTTGCTTCCTGCTGTTCATCGGCGCGATGGGCAAGTCGGCCCAGTTCTTCCTGCACACCTGGCTTCCGGACGCCATGGAGGGCCCGACCCCTGTGTCGGCCCTGATCCACGCGGCCACCATGGTCACCGCCGGCGTCTACATGCTGTGCCTGCTGTCGCCGATGTTCGAATACGCGCCCATCGCCAAGAACATCGTCACGGTGATCGGCGCGGTGACGGCCCTGTTCGCCGCCACGGTCGGTCTGACTCAGAACGACATCAAGCGCGTCATCGCCTATTCGACCTGCTCGCAGCTGGGCTACATGTTCTTCGCGGCGGGCGTCGGCGCCTATCAGGCGGCGATGTTCCACCTGTTCACGCACGCCTTCTTCAAGGCCCTGCTGTTCCTCGGCGCCGGTTCGGTGATCCACGGGATGCACCATGAGCAGGACATGCGGAAGTACGGCGCCCTGGCCAAGCTGCTGCCCATCACCTTCATCGCCATGACGATCGGCACCATCGCCATCACGGGCTTGGGCATTCCGCCGTTGGAACTGGGCTTCGCCGGCTTCTACTCGAAGGACACCATCATCGAGGCCGCCTATGCGGCGGGCCAGCACAACCCGATCGGCATGTTCGCCTGGGTGATCGGCGTCCTGGTCGCCGGCCTGACCTCGTTCTACTCGTGGCGCCTGGCCTTCTTCACCTTCAACGGCAAGGCACGCTGGGGTCATGACGACCACCATGCGCACGCTCACGACGCGCACGGCCACGACGCCCACGCGGACGAAACCCACGACGAGCCTCTGCCGGACGACGACCATGGTCACGGCCATGATCACAAGCCGCACGAGAGCCCGTGGGTGATGCTGTTCCCGCTGGTCGTCCTGTCGATTGGCGCCGTCGCCGCGGGCTTCGTCTTCACCGGCTATTTCGTGGGCCACCACCAGGAAGCGTTCTGGCGCGGCGCGATCTACAACGCCCCGACCAACCACGTGCTGCACGAAGCGCACGGCGTGGCCGAGTGGGTGAAGTACAGCCCGCTGATCGCCACGATCCTGGGCCTGCTGATCGCCGCCTACGTCTACCTGCTGAAGGGCGACGAGCGCCTGGGCCTGAAGCTGGCCGAGCGCAAGGGCCCGCTCTACGTCTTCTTCTACAACAAGTGGTTCTTCGACGAACTGTACGACGCCACCTTCGTGCGTCTGGCCAAGTTCCTCGGCGACCTGTTCTGGAAGGGCGGCGATCAGAAGATCATCGACGGTCTGGGTCCCGATGGCGTCAGCGCGGTCTCGTATGAGGTCGGCAAGCGCACCGGCAAGCTGCAGACCGGCTACCTGTACCACTACGCGTTTGTCATGCTGCTCGGCGTCGCCGGCCTGCTGACCTACGCCCTGTTCAAATTCCACTGAGGGCGACGGAGCTCATGATCGGCCTTCTCAGCCTTACGACCTTCGCGCCCCTGGCGGGCGTCGCGGCGCTTCTCGCCGCGCGCGCCCTGAACGGGGCCAGCGAAAAGACCGACACCCTGGCCAAGTGGATCGCGCTGGCGACCACGCTGGTCACCTTCGGTCTGTCGGTCATCGTCACCCTTCAGTTCGATCCCAAGAACCCCGGCTTCCAGTTCGTGGAAGACGTCGCGTGGTTCGCTGGCCTGCATTACCGCATGGGCGTCGACGGCATCTCGGTGCTGTTCGTCCTTCTGACGGCGTTCCTGCTGCCGATCTGCGTGATCGCCAGCTGGAAGTCGGTCGACAAGCGCGTGGTCGAATATCTGATCGCCTTCCTGGTCCTGGAGACCCTGGTGATCGGCGTGTTCTGCGCGCTGGACCTGATCCTGTTCTACCTCTTCTTCGAGGGCGGCCTGGTCCCGATGTTCCTGATCATCGGCATCTGGGGCGGCAAGCGTCGGGTGTACGCGGCCTACAAGTTCTTCCTCTACACGCTGCTTGGCTCGGTGCTGATGCTGGCCGCCATCCTGGCCATGATCGCGATCGCCCACACCTCGTCGATCCCCGCGCTGATGACGTTCAAGTTCGCGCCGTGGCTGCAAACCTGGCTGTGGTTGGCCTTCTTCGCGTCGTTCGCCGTGAAGATGCCGATGTGGCCGGTGCACACCTGGCTGCCCGACGCGCACGTCGAAGCGCCGACGGCCGGTTCGGTCATTCTGGCGGGCATCCTGCTGAAGATGGGCGGCTACGGCTTCATGCGCTTCAGCCTGCCGATGTTCCCCAACGCCTCGGAGTTCTTCCAGCCGCTGGTGTTCGCGCTGTCGGTGATCGCCATCGTCTACACCTCGCTGGTCGCCTTCCGGCAGACCGACATCAAGAAGCTGATCGCCTATTCGTCCGTCGCCCACATGGGCTTCGTGACCATGGGCATCTTCTCGGGCAACGCCGCCGGCGAGCAGGGCGCTCTGTTCCAGATGTTGAGCCACGGGGTGATCTCGGGCGCGCTCTTCCTCTGCGTCGGCGTGGTCTATGACCGTATGCACACCCGCGAGATCGCCTTCTACGGCGGCCTGACCAACCGGATGCCGCACTACGCCTTCGTCTTCCTGCTGTTCACGATGGGCAATGTCGGCCTGCCGGGCACGTCGGGCTTCGTCGGGGAAATCCTGACCATGACCGGCGCCTACAAGGCCTCGACCTGGACCGCGCTGGTCGCCGCCTCGGGCGTGATCTTCTCGGCCATGTACGCCCTGACCCTGTACCGCCGGGTGATGTACGGCGAGATCACCAACCCGCAGCTGGCCACGATCAAGGATCTCGAGCCGCGCGAGTACGTGCTTTTCGTGCCGCTGATCATCATGACCCTGGTGCTCGGCATCTATCCCAATCTTGTGTTCAACCTGACCGCATCCTCCGTCGATGCGCTGGTCGGCGCCTGGCGCGCCGCCGTGGGCGGGTGAGGAGCCTATGACGTTTTCCGCCAACTTCTCGCTTGTCCTGCCCGAGATCGTTCTCGCGATCGCGGCGCTGGTTCTGCTGGTCGCCGGCGCCTTCCGAGGCAAGGTCGGACCGATCTTCACGCTGGCCGCCGTGGCCGCGCTGCTCGCGGCGGCCGCCACGGCCGTGCTGGGGCCGCATGGCCGGGCTTTCGGCGGGGTCTATGTGGCCGACGCCGCGGCGAGCTACGCCAAGGTGGCCATCTATCTCTCCAGCGCCGTGGCCGTCGTGCTCGGCGACCGCTGGCTGGCTCAGCGCGGCGATCAGAAGTTCGAATACGCCGTCCTGGTGATCCTGGCGGCGGTCGGCATGGGCGTCACCGCCTCGGCGGGCGATCTGATCAGCCTCTATGTCGGCGTCGAGCTGCAATCGCTGGCCCTGTACGTCCTGGCGGCCATGCGTCGCGATGACGCCAAGTCGTCGGAAGCGGGCCTGAAATACTTCGTGCTGGGCGCTCTGTCTTCCGGCCTGCTGCTGTACGGCGCCTCGCTGATCTACGGCTTTACGGGTTCGACCCACTTCAGCCAGATCGCGCTGGCCGCCGCCCATGGCGGCGCGCATGGCGCGGGCTTGCTGTTTGGCCTGGTGTTCCTGATCTGCGGTCTCGCGTTCAAGGTGTCGGCCGCGCCTTTCCACATGTGGACGCCCGACGTCTACGAAGGCGCCCCGACCCCGGTCGTCGGCTTCTTCGCCGCCGCGCCGAAGCTGGCGGCCATGATGATGTTCGCCCGCGTGCTGGGCGACGCCTTCCCGGCCGCCGGTGACCAATGGCGCCAGATCCTGGTGATCGCGGCCCTGCTGTCGGTGTTCGTCGGCGCGTTCGCGGGCCTGGCGCAGAGCAACCTCAAGCGTCTGTGGGCCTATTCCTCGATCGCCAATGTCGGCTACGCCCTTCTGGGCGTCGCCGCGGGCGGCCAGGACGGCCTGCAGTCGATGCTGGTGTTCATGGTCCTCTATATGATCGACGTCACCGGCTTCTTCGCCTGCCTGCAGGCGCTGAACCGCGACGGCAAGTCGATTGAGACCATCGAGGACATGGCCGGTCTGGTGAAGGCGCGTCCGGGTGTGGCCCTGGCGATGACCGCGTTCTCGCTGTCGGCCCTGGGCCTGCCGCCGTTCTCGGGTTTCTGGTCGAAGTTCTTTGTCTTCAAGGCCGCGATCGCCACCGGCGACGTGATGATGCAGTGGGCCGCCGTGTTGGGCCTGGTCGGCTCCGTCGTCGCGGCGTTCTACTATCTGCGCCTGATCAAGACGATGTGGTTCGACGCGCCGAACGGTTCGGTCGACGCGCCGTCGCCGTCGGCCCGAGCGGTCGGCTTCGCCGCCGCGCTGTTCTCGTGCCCGATCGTGCTGTTCGCCCTGGCCTGGCTTGAGCCCGCCGCCAAGGCCGCCGCGGCCGCCTTTGGTCACGCGTGAGGTGACGGGCGTTCCGCCCGTCGTCATCCCGCCGATCGTCGTTCTAGACGAGATCGACTCCACCAACGCCGAGGCCCGTCGCCGGGCCGAGGCGGGCGAGGTCGGGCCGCTTTGGCTGCTGGGCTTGCGCCAGACCGCTGGGCGCGGTCGTCGTGGCCGCGCCTGGGAGACCGGCGAGGGCAATCTCGCCGCGACCCTGCTATTCCGCACCGATAAGCCGCCCGCGGAGGCCGCCCAGGTCTCTTTCGTCGCCGCCCTCGCCGTGGCGGACATGTTGGCCGAATACGCGCCCGCGTCTCTCATCAGCCTGAAATGGCCCAACGACCCGATGCTGGCCGGCTTGAAGGTCAGCGGCATCCTGGTCGAGTCCGGCGCCGCGCCCCAGGGCGGGCTGTGGATCGCCGTCGGCGTCGGCGTCAATCTCCGCCACAAGCCGGTCGAGAGCGAGCGTCCCGCCACCTCGGTCGCCGCCCATCGTGAAAGTCCGCCGCCGCATCCGGCCGAGGCCGTCGAGGTCCTGGCGCGCGCCTTCGAGCGCTGGTCGCGATCCTGGACCGCGCTGGGATTCCCGGTGATCGCCGACGCCTGGACGGCGCGCGCCTACGGCCTGGGCGAGGCCTGCGTCGCCCGCCTGGGCGTCGAGACGGTCGAGGGGATCGCCGAAGGGCTCGACGGCGACGGCGCGTTACGCCTGCGTCTGCCCGACGGTCGGGTGCGCCGGATCACCGCCGGCGACGTGTTTTTCGGAGCTGCCTGATGCTGTTGGCCATTGAACAGGGCAATACCAACACCATGTTCGCCATTCACGACGGTCAGTCGTGGATCGCCCAGTGGCGGTCGGCGACCGAAAGCACCCGCACCGCCGACGAATATGTGGTCTGGCTGTCGCAGCTGCTGTCGATGCAGGGCATCGGCTTTCGGGCGATCGACGCGGTGATCATCTCCAGCGTCGTGCCGCAGTCGATTTTCAACCTTCGTAACCTCAGCCGCCGCTACTTCAATGTCGAGCCCCTGGTGATCGGCGAGAACGCCAAGTTGGGCATAGACGTTCGGATCGAAAAGCCATCGGAGGCCGGCGCCGACCGCCTGGTCAACGCCATTGGCGCGGCGATGGTCTATTCCGGTCCGCTGATCGTCATCGACAGCGGCACGGCCACGACCTTCGACATCGTCGCGGCCGACGGCGCGTTCGAGGGCGGCATCATCTCGCCCGGGATCAATCTGTCGATGCAGGCCTTGCATGAAGCGGCGGCCAAGCTGCCGAGGATCGCGATCCAGCGGCCGGCGGGTAACAGGATCGTGGGCACCGACACGGTGTCGGCCATGCAGTCTGGCGTGTTTTGGGGGTATATCTCCCTGATCGAGGGGCTCGTCTCGCGCATCAAGGCCGAGCGCGCCGAGCCCATGACCGTGATCGCCACCGGCGGCGTCGCCTCGCTGTTCGAGGGCGCCACCGACAGCATTGACCATTTCGACTCCGATCTGACGATCCGGGGTCTCCTTGAAATCTACAGACGAAACACTGTTTCAGAGACCTGATGAAAAAAGCCAATGACGACGAACTCGTCTTCCTGCCGTTGGGTGGGTCGAACGAGATCGGCATGAATTTCAACCTTTACGGCTTCGGGCCGGCGCATGATCGCAAATGGATCGTCGTCGACCTGGGCGTGACCTTCGGCGACCAGACAACGCCGGGCGTCGAGATCATTCTTCCCGATCCGACCTTCATCGAGCCCTATGCCGACGATATTCTCGGCATCGTCCTGACGCACGCGCACGAGGATCACCTGGGCGCGGTGCACTGGCTGTGGCCGCGCCTGAAGGCGCCGGTCTACGCCACGCCGTTCACGGCCTTCCTGCTGCGCGAGAAGCTTCGCGACGCCGACCTGCTGGACGAGGTGTCGATCACCGAGGTCCCGCTGGGCGGAACCTTCCAGCTGGGCCCGTTCGCGCTGGAACTGATCACGCTGACGCACTCGATCCCAGAGCCGAACGGTCTGGCGATCAAGACTCCGCTGGGCACCATCCTGCACACGGGCGACTGGAAGATCGATCCGGAGCCGCAGCTGGGCGCCCCGACCGACGAGGCGGCCATCCGCAGACTCGGCGACGAGGGCGTGCTGGCCATGGTTTGCGACAGCACCAACGTCTTCGTCGAAGGCGAGGCGGGGTCGGAAGCCGATGTCCGCAAGGCCCTCGGCGATTTGATCCGGAGCCTGAGGGGTAAGATCGCCGTCGCCTGCTTCGCCTCGAACGTGGCGCGCATGGACACGGTGATCCGCGCCGCCCAGGCGAGCGGCCGCAAGGTCTGCCTGGCGGGCCGCTCGATGCACCGCATGGCCGCCGCCGCCCGCTCCGTCGGCCTGCTGGAGGGCGTGGAGCCCTTCATCAACGACGACCAAGCCAAGCACTTGCCCGAGGACCAAGTCCTGTTCCTGTGCACGGGCAGCCAGGGCGAACCGCGCGCGGCGCTGTCGCGCATCGCCGAGGGCAGCCATCCGCATGTGAAGCTGGGGCAGGGCGACCACGTGGTCTTCAGCTCGCGGGTGATCCCGGGCAACGAGATCCCGATCCGCAACCTGCAAAACAAGCTCGCCGATCGCGGGGTGCGCCTGCACACCGAGCGCGATACGCCGGGCATCCACGTCTCGGGCCATCCGTGCCGCGATGAACTGCGTCAGATGTACTCCTGGGTGCGTCCGCATATCGCCGTGCCGACGCACGGCGAGCGTCGCCACCTGATCGAGCACGCCGCCTTCGCCAAGGATCTGCAAGTTCCGCACGCGGTCAGCCCGCGCAACGGCGACATGGTGCGCCTGGCGCCCGGTCAGCCGGGGATCATCGACGAAGTGCCGGCCGGACGTCTTTACGTCGATGGGGGCGTCGTCACGCCGGAGAACGGCGAGGCCCTGCGCGAGCGTCGCCACGCCGCCTATAACGGCGTGCTGGCCGTGTCGATCGTGCTGGATGGTCGCAACAAGATCGTCTCGGGTCCGCAGATCCGTGGCATCGGCCTGACGGGCGACGAGGAATACTCGCTGGACGACGCGCTGGACGATCTCTGCGAGGAGGCCGAGACCGCCTACAAGCGTCTCGACGGCGACGCCCGCGAGATCGACGAGACGATCGAAAGCGCCATTTCTCGCGCCGTGAAGAAGGCCGCGTTCCGCATCTGGGAGCGCAAGCCGGTCGTCGAGACCACGGTCCTGCGCATCTGATAGCGGGGGCGGCCGCGAAAACGCCGTGGTCGCCCTTTCTTTCCGGAGCGCGCTGGTGCTAGGCCATACGGCAAGAACCAGAAAAGCGTAGCGGGAGTTCGGACATGATCGGCAAGCTCAACCACGTCGGCGTCGCCACGCCGTCCATCGACGACTCGGTGAAAATGTACCGAGAGCTGCTTGGCGCCACCTCGGTGACCGAGAAGTGGGCGATGCCGGAGCAGGGCGTCTGGGTCTGTTTCGTCAACCTGCCCAACAGCCAGATCGAGCTGATCGAGCCCTATGGCGAGAAGTCGCCGATCCACGGCTTCCTGGCCAAGAACCCCAAGGGCGGCCAGCATCACATCTGCTTCGAGGTCGAGAACATCCACGAGGCCCGCGATGACCTAGTCGCCAAGGGCGCGACCGTGCTGGGCGAGCCCCGCATCGGGGCCCACGGGACGCTGGTGATCTTCGTTCACCCAAAGGACATGGGCGGCATGCTGGTCGAGCTCATGGAAACGCCAAAGGACGCTCACTGATGAGCCCGATCACCTGGTTCGCCATTTATGTCACCATCTGGTGGACGGTGCTGTTCGGCATCCTGCCGCTAGGCGTTCGGAGTTTTCACGAGGCCGGCATTACGCCGCCGCCTGGCGTCGAGCCGGGCGCGCCGATCAATCCGAACCTGAAGCGCAAGTTCATCACCACCACCTGGGTCTCGGCGATCGTGTTCGCTGTGTTCTTCGCGGTGATCCAGTTCCATCTGGTGCGTTTGCCGGATCTTCCTGCCGCGGCATGACGTGCGAATGCACAAGCCTTGAGCGACGGGCGATCGATTTGCCCCCATTCGCTTAAGGCTTGGGCGATCGGCCCCAATGTCCGAGCTTTCACCGCAAGCGCGTGCCCCAACACCGGTTCGGTCGGTAAGGTGACTTCAGGAGATCGGCCTTGCCGGTCTCGCTCTGTGGCGTCTTCCCCGACGATGACTGACAAGGCCGCGCGGCGATCCGCGCGGCCTCTCTTTTTCTCGCGACGGAGCCTTACTTTGGCCCGAAGCGCGACCGCAGAAAGTGGATGCCCGTTTCTGCGATAGTCGCGCTTCCATGCTTGAAGGGACGAGCCTGCTGATCCGGTTCAGATCAAAGATCTGAACCGGGCGGGCTCTACCGCGTTGCCAAGCTCACGGGCGAGGGGCTATCTCAGGCCCTTCTCGAATTCCCGGAGTTTCCAAGCTGATGCGCCTGTCGCGCTATTTCCTGCCGGTGCTGAAGGAAGCGCCGTCCGACGCCCAGATCGTTTCGCACCAGTTGATGCTCCGCGCCGGCATGATCCGCCAGGAGGCGGCGGGCATCTACGCCTGGCTGCCGCTGGGCCTGCGGGTCCTGAACAAGATCGAGCAGATCGTCCGTGAGGAAATGGATCGCGCCGGCGCCATCGAACTCTTGATGCCGACCATCCAGCTGGCCGACCTGTGGCGCGAGAGCGGTCGCTACGACGACTACGGCGACGAGATGCTGCGCATCACCGACCGCCACAAGCGCGAGCTGCTGTTCGGTCCGACGGCCGAGGAAGTCGTCACCGACATCTTCCGCGCTTCGATCAAGAGCTACAAGGACCTGCCCAAGAACCTCTACAACATCCAGTGGAAGTTCCGGGACGAGCGCCGCCCGCGCTTTGGCGTGATGCGCGGCCGTGAGTTCTTTATGAAGGACGCCTACAGCTTCGACCTCGACGCCGAAGGCGCGCGCAAGTCCTACAACCGCATGTTCGTGGCCTATCTGAACCTGTTCGCGCGGATGGGCCTGAAAGCCGTGCCGATGCGGGCCGACACCGGTCCGATCGGCGGCGACCTTTCCCACGAGTTCATCGTTCTGGCCGAGACCGGCGAAAGCGCCGTCTTCTGCCATAAGGACCTGGTCGAGATGCCGGCCCCCGGTCCCGACCTCGATTGGATCGACGGCGACCTGCAGCCGCTGGTGAACCAGCGCACGGCGCTCTACGCCGCGACCGAGGAGATGCACGACGAGGCCGCTTTCAACGCCCTGCCGGAAGACGATCGCCTGTCGGCGCGCGGCATCGAGGTCGGCCACATCTTCTCGTTCGGCACGAAGTACTCCGAGCCGATGAAGGCCACGGTCCAAGGCCCCGACGGCCAGCAGGTTCCGGTCCAGATGGGCAGCTATGGCGTCGGCGTCTCGCGTCTGTTGGGCGCGATCATCGAGGCCAGCCATGATAAGGGCGGCATCATCTGGCCGGAAAGCGTCGCGCCGTTCGATGTGGGCATCGTCAACATGCGACAGGGCGACGCCGCCTGCGACGAGGTCTGCGACAAGGCCTATGCGGCGCTGAAGGCCGCCGGCAAGGACGTGCTTTACGACGACACCGACGCCCGGGGCGGCGCCAAGTTCGCCACCATGGACCTGATCGGCCTGCCTTGGCAGCTGATCGTCGGCCCGAAGGGCGTCGCCGAGGGCGTGGTCGAGCTGAAGAACCGCAAGACCGGCGAGCGGCAAAGCGCGTCGCTCGACGCCGTCCTCGAACAGCTCGTCAAGGGTAAGACCGCCTGATGCCAGACGTCCGCGCCGCCGGTCCCTTCAGTCGCTGGGAGCGCTCGGTCGCTCGGCGATACCTGTTCGCCAAGCGCAAGAACGGCGGTGTGGCGCTGATCTCGGTCATCTCGTTCTGCGCGGTGATGCTGGCGGTCTTCGCCTTGATCACCGTGATGAGCGTCATGAACGGCTTCCGCGCCGAGCTCCTGGGGCGGATTCTCGGCTTCAACGGGCATCTCTATGCTCAGTCGCCGCTGATCAACGGCCCCGACCGGGACACCATCATCCGGCGGATCCAGGCCGCCCCGGGCGTGATCCAGGCCGCGCCGATGGTCGAGGCCCAGGCCATGGTCATCGGTCCGACCCAGGTGACCGGCGCGATCGTGCGCGGGGTGACGACGTCGGACCTGCGGCACATGTCGCTGATCTCGGGCAACATCAAACAGGGCTCGATCAGCGGTTTTGGCCAGGGCGAGTACGGCGGCGAGATTGTCCTGATCGGCGACCGCATGGCCCAGAGCCTGGGGGTGAAGCCGGGCGACGCCATCACCCTGATCTCGCCGACTGGTCCCGCGACGGCCTTCGGCAGCTCGACCCGGGAAAAGAACTACATCGTCGGCGGTATTTTCAGCGTCGGCATGAGCCAGTTTGACGAGGCCTTCGTCTACATGCCGCTGGAGCAGGCTCAGCTGTTCTTCGGCCGGGACACGTCGATCGACTATGTCGAGATCAAGGTCGACGACCCCGACAAGGCCAAGGATTACAAGCACGCGGTCGAGGTGGCGTCTGGTCCCGGCGCGCTCGTCACCGACTGGGTCGACAAGAACCACAGCTACTTCACCGCGCTTCAGGTGGAGCGGAAGGTGATGCGGCTGATCCTGTTCTGCATCGTGGCCATCGCCACGCTGAACATCATTTCCAGCCTGGTCATGCTGGTGAAGAACAAGGGCAAGGACATCGCCATCCTGCGCACCATGGGCGCCAGCCAGGGCGCGGTGCTGCGCATCTTCATCATGGCCGGGGCCTCGATCGGGGTGGCCGGCACCCTGTGCGGTCTGGCGTTGGGCGCGCTGTTCTGCACCTACATCACCCCGATCCAGAATTTCGTGGAATGGGCGACGGGGACCTCGGTGTTCAACGCCGATGTCTATATGCTTTCGCACATTCCGGCGAAGATCGACTGGACAGAGGTCGGCGGCATCGTCGCGATCTCGGCCCTGATGAGCGTGCTGGCGACCCTGCCGCCGGCCATGCGCGCCGCGCGCCTTGATCCAGTGGAGGCGCTGCGTTATGAGTGATCCTATCCTGGCCCTGCGCGGCGTCGAGCGCGTCTACAAGACCGAGGCCGGTCCGCTGCCGGTACTGCGCGGCGTCGATATCGACGTCTACCCGGGCGAGGTGGTGGGCCTGATCGGCCCCTCGGGCTCGGGCAAGTCGTCGCTGCTGCATTCGGCCGGGCTTCTGGAACGGCCGGACGGGGGGCTGGTGGCGCTGGAGGGGCGCGACTGCTCCAGGCTGTCCGAACGTCTACGCACGCGGATCCGCCTGGGCACGGTAGGCTTCGTCTATCAGTTCCATCATCTGCTGCCCGAGTTCACGGCGCTCGAGAACGTCGCCATGCCGCTGACCATCGCCGGCCGGCGACGGAAGGACGCCGAGGCGCGGGCGCGCGAGCTGCTGGAAGGCCTGGGTCTGGGGCATCGTTTGACCCACCAGCCAGCCCAGATGTCGGGCGGCGAGCAGCAGCGCGTCGCGATCGCCCGGGCCCTGGCCAACCATCCCAAGCTTTTGCTGGCCGACGAGCCGACGGGCAACCTCGATCCGGCCACCTCGGCGTCGGTGTTCCAGGCTCTTTATCAGGTCTGTCGGCAGCAAGGCGTCGCGGCCTTGATCGCCACGCATAATATGGAGCTGGCCCGCTATATGGACCGGGTGTTGGCCCTGAAGGACGGTCACCTCGTGGCCCAGACCTTCTAGATAGAAGCGGCCTGGGCGCGGTCTTCCTTCAGAGCAGCGCCCTTTTCATCGCGGCGAAAAAGCCGGCCTGGTCGATCTTTTTGATCACGCGGGCATTGGGCTCGCGCCGCTTCAGGGCTGGGTCGGCCACCTCGATATCCGGCAGGATCGCGTGGGAGACCGAAAGATAGCCCCGCGTCAGCTCGCCCATGGTCTCGACATCGACGACGCAGGTCTCGGCGTCGAGGATCAGGCGCTCGTCCAAAGCCAAGGCGCAGGTCAGGGCGTCGGGGTGAAGGCTTCCGTCCAGACCCTCGGTTTCGCGGGCGAAGGCGAGGGAGGCGCGGTTTACATCGGTGAAAAAGCGGGCCTTGTCGGTCCCCAGCGCTTCGAGCTCCGCCAGTTGGGCGGTGCTCCAGAGGCCGTCCCGCAGCGTCAGGGTCCAGGTCGAGATCGTCAGGTTGAAGCCGGCGTTGACCACGATCTTGGCGGCTTCGGGATCGACGTAGAAATTATACTCGGCCGCCGGCGTGACGTTGCCAACGCCGTTGTCCGTCCCGCCCATGATCCAGAGATGCTTTAGCGCCTTGGCGATCCGGGGCTCGCGCAGATAGGCGAGGGCGATGTTGGTCAGCGGGGCCTGGGCGATGAGGGTGATTTCGCCGGGCGCGGCCATGATCCGACGCACCAGCTCATCGACCGCGTGACCGTCGGCGGGCCGCTGGGCGGTCCTGGCGAAGCCGCTGTCGCTCATGCCGTCCTTGCCGAAGACGTAGGCGGCGTCCAGCGGCGCGCGGCTGAACGGCCCCTGCGCGCCCAGATAGACCGGGACCTCGCCGGCCCGGCCGCACATCTCCAGCGTAATCAGGGCGTTCTCGGCGTGCTGGTCGAAGCCGACATTGCCATGGGCGATCGTGATCGCCTCCACGGACACGCCGGGGCGGGTCAGGGCCAACATCAGCGAAAAGACGTCGTCGCCGGCGGTGTCGGTGTCGATGATCAAGCGCATGGCGTTGATCTGAACCGATCCGGCGCGCTTGGCCATAGGTCCGTGGCTTTGGACCGTGAACCGTTCACCGAACGCCCAAGGAAAATGCGGTGAAGATCGCTGGAACATCTTGTGAACGGAACAAAAGCGGAATATGGAACGAAACGAGAAAGTTGTGGAGGTTCCGATGATCCGTATCGCCCGTGAGTCTTTGGCCCTTGTGTCGGTCGTCGGCTTCGTCTGGATGATGTGTTCGGTGGCTCAGCTGGTGGCCTGAGTCGTGTAGGCGCGGAGAAACGGTGATGGCGGACGCGGAAGGGCAGAATTTCGTCCACCTGCGCGTTCGCTCGGCCTATTCGCTGCTCGAAGGCGCCATCAAGGCGGACCAGATCGGCAAGCTGGCCGCCGCGGCAGGTATGCCGGCCGCCGGGATCGCCGACCGCGCTAATCTCTTCGGGGCGCTTGAATATTCGTCCTACGCCAAGGACGCCGGGGTCCAGCCGATCATTGGCTGCGCCATTCCCGTCACCGGCATCGGCGGCGGTCCGACCGAACGCTGGGCGCGCGCCCCGACGGTCGTGTTGCTGGCCCAGAACGAGCAGGGCTACCTAAACCTCTCGGAACTGTCGTCGATTGCCTATCTCGATAGCGCCGAGCTGCCCGAACCGGTCGTGCCGTGGGACAAGGTCGCCGCCTATAGCGAGGGGCTGATCCTGCTATCGGGGGGTACGGATGGGCCGGTTGACGCCCTGTTCGCCGCCGGCAAGACCGCGGAGGCCTCGGCCGCCCTGGCCGAGATGCACAGGGCATTCGGCGACCGCTTCTATGTCGAGCTGCAGCGGCACGGCTTGCCCAAGCAGGCGGCCGCCGAACCGGGCCTGGTGAACTGGGCCTACGACAATGACGTGCCGCTGGTCGCCACCAACGACGTCTATTTCGCCAAGGAAGGCTTCTACGACGCGCACGACGCGCTGCTTTGCATCGCCGACGGGGCGTTTGTCGGCCAGGACGAACGCCGTCGCGTCACGCCGGAGCACTGGTTCAAGCCCGCGGCGGACATGCGCAAGTTGTTTTCCGATCTGCCGGAAGCCTGCGACAACACCCTCGATATCGCCCGGCGTTGCGCCTTCATGGTGCACAAGCGCGCGCCCATCCTGCCCAGCTTCCCGACGGGCGACGGCCGCAACGAGGCCGAGGAACTGCGTCACCAGGCCAAGGAAGGCCTGAAGATGCGGCTTGACGGTCTGACCCTGTCGGCGCCCGAGGAGGAGTATTGGAAGCGGCTCGAGTTCGAACTCGGCATCATCGAAAAGATGGGGTTCCCGGGCTACTTCCTGATCGTTTCGGACTTCATCAAATGGGGCAAGGCTCATGGTATCCCCGTCGGCCCTGGACGGGGTTCCGGCGCGGGGTCCCTGGTCGCCTGGGTCCTGACCATCACCGATCTGGACCCGCTGCGCTTTGGTCTGCTGTTCGAGCGCTTCCTCAATCCCGAGCGGGTTTCGATGCCCGACTTCGACGTCGACTTCTGCCAGGAGCGGCGCGAAGAGGTGATCTCCTACGTGCAGGAGAAATACGGCCGCGACCGCGTGGCCCAGATCATTACCTTCGGCTCGCTGCAGGCCCGCGCCGTGCTGCGCGACGTGGGCCGGGTGATGCAGTTGCCGTTGGGCCTGGTGGATCGTCTTTGCAAGATGGTGCCCAACAATCCGGCCGCGCCCGTGACTCTGGCCCAGGCCATCGATATCGAGCCGCGTCTGAAGCAGGCTAAGAAGGAAGACGCCAACGTCTCGGCCTGCCTGGATGTGGCGCTGCAGCTGGAGGGCCTGTTCCGCAACGCCTCGACCCACGCCGCCGGCGTGGTGATCGGCGACCGGCCGCTGACCCAACTGACGCCGCTCTATAAGGATCCGCGCTCGGATCTGCCCGCCACCCAGTTCAACATGAAGTGGGTCGAGAGCGCGGGGCTGGTGAAGTTCGACTTCCTGGGCCTGAAGACCCTGACCGTGCTGGACCGGGCGGTGAAGCACCTGAAGAAGCGCGGCTTCGAGATCGATCTGGGCAAGCTGCCGTTCGACGACGCCAAGACCTACGAACTGCTGGCCTCGGGCCAGACGGTCGGCGTGTTCCAGCTTGAAAGCCAGGGGATGCGCGACACCCTGCGTAAGATGCGCTGCGGCTCGATCGAGGAGATCACCGCGCTGATCTCGCTGTATCGCCCCGGCCCGATGGACAACATCGACACCTTCGTCGACTGCAAGTTCGGTCGCAAGCCGGTCGACACGCTCCACCCCTCGCTGGAGACGGTGCTGAAGGAGACCTACGGCGTCATCGTCTACCAGGAACAGGTGATGCAGATCGCCCAGATCCTGGCGGGCTATAGTCTGGGCGAAGCCGACCTGCTGCGGCGCGCCATGGGCAAGAAAAAGAAGGAGGAGATGGATCTTCAGAAGATCCGTTTCGTCTCCGGCGCCAAGGAAAAGGGTGTTCCCGAGGAGCAGTCGGGATCGATCTTCGAACTGGTGGCCAAGTTCGCCGGCTACGGCTTCAACAAGTCGCACGCCGCCGCCTATGCGTTCATCTCGTACCAGACGGGCTGGCTGAAGGCGAACACCCCGGTCGAGTTCTTCGCGGCCTCGATGAGCCTCGATTTGTCGAACACCGACAAGCTGGCGGTCTTCCATCAGGACGCGCGCAAGTTCGACGTCACCGTGCGCGCGCCCGACATCAATCTTTCCGGCGCCGACTTCGAAGTCGAGAACGGCGAGGTGCTCTACGCTCTGGGCGCGATCCGCAATGTGGGTCTCGAGGCGATGAAGCATCTGGTCGCGGTGCGCGAGGAGGGTGGGCCATTCCGCGACATCTTCGACTTCGTCGAGCGGATCGATCCGCGCCAGGTCAACAAGCGCGCGATCGAAAACCTGGCCCGGGCCGGCGCCTTCGATTCGATCCACAAGAACCGCGCCCAGATCGTGGCCTCCGCCGACGTCCTGATCGCTCATGCTCAGAGCTGTCACGCCGATCGCCAGGGCGGGCAGGGGGGATTGTTCGGTTCCGACCCGAGCGCCGGGCGTCCGCGTCTCGCCAAGACCGAGAACTGGAACCAGGTCGACCTGCTGGACGAGGAGTTGTCGGCGGTCGGTTTCTACCTGACGGGTCACCCTCTGGAGGACATGGTCGGGCCGCTGCGTCGCAAGCGCACGGTGATGTTCGCCGAGGCCGTGGCCCAGGCCGAGGCCGGCATGGAGGCCTTCCGCATGTGCGGGGTGGTGCGTCGCCGTCAGGAGCGCGCATCGCAGAGCGGCGAGAAGTTCGCCTTCGTCTCGCTGTCGGATCCCACCGGCGAATATGAGGTGCTGTTCCCGCCGGAGTCCCTGCGCAAATGTCGCGACACGCTGGAGCCGGGCAAGGCCGTGGCCATCAAGGTCCGCGCCAAGGCTCGCGACGGCGAGGTCCGCTTCTTTGGCGACGACGCCGAGCCGATCGAAAAAGCCATCGAGAACGTCGTGGCGGGCCTGCGCGTGCACCTGTCGCCCAGCGCCGCCGAGATCGAGGCCCTCAAGCGGCGGCTCGAACCGGCTCAATCCCAGAAGGGCGGCGAGGTGACCTTCGTCGCCGCGATTGGAGGCGGTCGAGAGATCGAACTGCGCCTTCCAGGCCGCTACGCGCTCGACGCCTCGCTGCGCGGCGCGCTGAAGACCGCGCCGGGCGTCGCCTTACTGGAGGACGTCTAGGAATTTATTCCTAGTTTCGCGGGGCGCCGGAGGTCTTTGTCGTGGCGCTGCTTTCACGTCATCAGGGCTGCGGATCTGGAACGTCCAAGGGGCAGGCTTGGGCGAAGGCTAGCACCGCAGCTGGCGATCTCGCTCGGCGGCGCGCGGAGATCGTCAGCCTAGAGCCTTATCCGCTCGAATGGAATCATTCGAGCGGATAAGGCTCTAAATCAAACATTTAGAGCGTGATAGCCGCCGAAACCGCTTACACTTTCGGCTATCACGCTCTAAAGCGAAGAAGCCCGAGAGCGACCGGGCTACGGCGCTACCAAGCCGCCGCGCGTCCGTTCAGCAAGCCCGCGCGGAACAGGCGTCGTTCCGCCGCCTTGCCGCCCTTGACGATCACCGGGCGTTCGGCGCCGCGCAGCAGCGGGAGGTCGTCGAGGCTGTCGGTATAGGCGTAGGTCCAGCGGGCGCCGTGGCCGGCTTCGGCCAGAGCCTGGCATTTGCGTTGATGCCGGCAGTGAACATCCGCGACCCAGCCGCCGCCGCGGCGCTTCAGCGACGTACCCAACACCTCGATGGGATGACCCAGCGGGCCGATCAGGGCCTCCGCCAGAAGCGCGGGAGCGGCGGTGACCACGACGACGCGGTCGCCGCGTGTCAGATGCTCATTCAAGGTGGCCAGACCGCCCGCGCGCCAGGTGAGCTTGCTCTCGCCGGCCCTGAACGCCTCGCCAAAGCGATTGAGCGAGGCGCGGAGGTCCTTCTCCCGCAGACCGAAGGTGGCGATCCACAGGAGAACCGAGGCGCCGGCGCGGCGCGTGCGGGGGATGGCGACCATGGGACCCGCGATCGGGGCCGCGGCCAGGGCGAGCAGGGCGCGCAGCGGCGACCGGCGCACGCGCTCCCAAAGCCAGATCCCCGTGGAGTCGCCGTCCAGAAGGGTGCCGTCGAGATCGAAGACCGCAAGCATTGAACCCGTCCTCCAAGCGCCGCCCCTCGCGAGGCTCCGCGATTGAGACACGTCCGTGTGTAAGTCTCGCGAAGGTCTCGTCCACGAACCGTGGAAAGATCGTCGCGCCTTGGACGCCTCGTGAGGAAGACGCCATGCCCGCGCGATCGCCTCATCGGTCATTTCGTCGCCGGGTGAACGCGGCTTCGGGGCTTGCTTTTTCTCCGCCAAGCGACTATCTGCGCGCCCATTCCACACGCGGATGTTCGTCGTCGCCGGGGAGAAATCCCGGCCTCGCCGTTCCGGTCCCGCTCCAGAATGGTCTGGATCGGGGTGTCCGCGGAGGTTCAACCGGAAAAAGGACAAAGGCCCGATGTCTCTTCCCGAATTCTCCATGCGTCAGCTCCTGGAAGCCGGCGCCCACTTCGGCCACCAGACGCACCGCTGGAACCCGAAGATGGACCGCTACATCTTCGGCTCGCGCTCGAACATCCACATCATCGACCTGTCGCAGACGATCCCGCTGCTGCACCAAGCCCTGGTGAAGGTCCGTGAAGTCGCCGCCGCCGGCGGCCGCGTGCTGTTCGTCGGCACCAAGCGTCAGGCCAGCGACCCGGTCGCCACGGCCGCCAAGCGCTGCGCCCAGTACTATGTGAACCACCGCTGGCTCGGCGGCACCCTGACCAACTGGCGCACCGTCTCGGGCTCGATCGCTCGTCTGCGCGAACTGGAAGGCGTCCTGGCCGGCGAAGCTCAAGGTCGTTCCAAGAAGGAACTGCTGCAGCTGACCCGCGAGCGCGACAAGCTGGAGCTGTCGCTGGGCGGCATCAAGGACATGGGCGGCATCCCCGACATCATGTTCGTGATCGACACCAACAAGGAAGCGATCGCGATCCTGGAAGCCCGCAAGCTGAACATCCCGGTCGTCGCCATCCTCGACACCAACTGCGATCCGGACGGCATCACCTATCCGATCCCGGGTAACGACGACGCCGCTCGCGCCCTGCAGCTGTACTGCGACCTGATCGCCGACGCCGTCCTGGACGGTCTGGCCGCCGGTCAAGCCGCCTCGGGCGTCGACCTGGGCGCTTCGGTCGCCCCGGTCGAGCCGGCCCTGGCTCGCGAATTGGCTCCGGAAGCTCCGGAAGCCGCCGCGGAATCGGCCGAGGCCTGATTTTCCACGTGTTCCGGCCCGGACGTTCGTCCGGGATCGGGACCGTCGCGACCCTGACATGCGACCGGGCTAACAAGCTCGGTCGCATACGCATTGAGACCGCGGCGGGCTGAAGGCCCGATCGCCAACCGTTTGAATCTGGAGATACTCGATGGCTGAGATCACCGCCGCCCTCGTCAAGGAACTGCGCGAAAAGTCCGGCGTCGGCATGATGGACTGCAAGAAGGCGCTGGCCGAGAACAACGGCGACATCGAAGCCTCCATCGACTGGCTGCGCGCCAAGGGCCTGTCCAAGGCCGCCAAGAAGGCCGACCGGGCCGCCGCCGAAGGTCTGGTGGCGATCGCCGTCGCCGATCAGGGCGCGGGTGAAACCGCCGCCGCCGTCGAAGTGAACGCCGAAACCGACTTCGTGTCGCGCAACGACCTGTTCCAGAGCGCGGCCCGTCAGATCGCTGGCGCGGCCCTGGCCACCGACGGTTCGATCGAAGCCATCACGGCCGCGAAGCTCGCCGGCGGCGAGACCGTTCAGGACCACCTGACCAACCTGATCGCCACGATCGGCGAGAACATGATGGCCCGCCGCGCCGCCAAATGGACGGTCGATACGGGCGTCGTCGCCTCGTACATCCACAACGCCACCGCTCCGGACCTGGGCCGCATCGGCGTGCTGGTCGCGCTGGAGTCGGCTGGCGACAAGGCCGCCCTACGCGAACTGGGCCGCAAGATCGCCATGCACGTCGCCGCGACCGCGCCGCTGTCGCTGTCGCCGGACGATCTGGACCCGGCCGCGATCGAGCGTGAAAAGGCCGTCTTCACCGAACAGGCTCTGGAATCGGGCAAGCCGGCCGCGGTCGTCGAGAAGATGATCGAGGGCCGTATCCGCAAGTTCCTGGAAGAAGTCGTGCTGTTGAAGCAGGCCTTCGTCATGAACCCCGACCAGACCGTCGAGCAACTGGTCGCCGAAACCGCCAAGACCCTGGGTTCGCCGATCACGGTGAAGGGCTTCACCCGTCTGGCTCTGGGCGAAGGCGTGGAAAAGAAGCAGGACGACTTCGCCGCCGAAGTCGCCTCGATGACCGGCCAAGCCTAAAGCCAAGCGGCGGGAGCCTAGGCTCCCGGCCGGATATCGAGGGCGCGGCGCGTTCTAGACGCGCGCCGCGCCCTTTTTGCGCCCGCCGCGCCGCGACGCCGCGCCGGTTGGCAAAACCCATCCCACTTCTGTAGAACGCACGTAAAGTGCGTGCCGACGACTCAGGAATAGCGGTCCAATGTCCGATACCAGCGCACCTCAGAAATACCGCCGCATCCTGCTGAAAGTGTCGGGCGAGGTCCTGATGGGCGACACGCCCTATGGGATCGACACCAACACCGTCCAGGCCGTGGCCGAGGACGTGGCCGAGATCGTCAAGTCGGGCGTCGAGCTTTGCCTGGTGATCGGCGGCGGCAACATCTTCCGCGGCATGGCTGGCGCGGCCAAGGGCATGGAACGGTCCAGCGCCGACTACATGGGCATGTTGGCCACGGTGATGAACGCCCTGGCCATGCAGGACGCGCTCGAGCGGATCGGCGTTCAGACTCGCGTGCAGTCGGCCATTCCGATGGCCACGGTCTGCGAGCCCTACATCCGCCGCCGCGCCCAGCGTCACCTCGAGAAGGGGCGCGTGGTCATCTTCGCCGCGGGCACGGGCAATCCGTTCTTCACCACCGATACGGCCGCGGCCCTGCGCGCGGCCGAGATGCAATGCGACGCCCTGCTGAAGGGCACCAGCGTCGATGGCGTCTACACGGCCGATCCGAAGAAGGATCCGACCGCCCAGCGCTACGACCGACTGAGCTACATGGATGTCCTGGCCAAGGACCTGCGGGTCATGGACGCCTCGGCCGTCGCCCTCATGCGCGACAGCAACATTCCGATCGTGGTCTTCTCGATCAAGGGACGCGGCAATCTGCTGGGCGTCCTGAGAGGCGAGGGGACCTACACCGTGGTCGCCGCCGACCGCGCCGCCTAAATTCTAGAGCAGTGGCCCGTCCCCGAGGGACGGGCGGCAAAAAGCGAGGAGAGCCTCATGGCCGCCGCCGAAAAACCCGTCCTGTCGCGCTACCGCGATCGCATGGACAAGGCTATCGCCGCCCTGAAGGAGGAGTTCGGGTCCCTGCGCACTGGCCGCGCCTCGGCCAGCCTGCTGGACCAGGTGATGGTCGAGGCTTATGGCTCGACGACGCCGCTGAACGCGGTGGCCTCGATCAGCGTGCCCGAGCCTCGCCAGATCAGCGTCAGCGTCTGGGATCGCGGCGTCGTGGTCTCGGTCGAGAAGGCCATCCGCGCCGCCGGTCTGGGCCTCAATCCGGTCGTCGAAGGCCAGAACCTGCGTATTCCGATCCCGCCGCTCACCGAGGAGCGCCGCAAGGATCTCTCGAAGATCGCCGGCAAGTACGCCGAGCAGCAGAAGATCGCCGTCCGCAACGTTCGCCGCGACGCCAACGACGACCTGAAAAAGGCCGAGAAGGACAACGCGATCGCCGAGGACGAGCGCAAGAAGATGGAAACCGAGGTCCAGAAGATGACCGACGAGGCCATCAAGCGCATCGACGAGGCCTTGAAAATCAAGGAACAAGAGATCATGCAGGTCTAATCGTCCTCCCTGTGGGATTTGGGGGAGAGGACGAGGGAAGGTTGAAGCGAATGCCGCCGACCACGGGCCTGCAGGACGTTTCGGCGCGCGCCGGGGGCGACGCGTCGGAGCCGCGTCTGCACGTGGCCATTATCATGGATGGCAACGGGCGCTGGGCCAAGCGGCGGGGGATGCCGCGCGTTCTGGGGCATCGCGCCGGGGTCAACGCCCTGAAGCGCACCGTCGAGGGCGCTCAGGCCCAGAATGTTGGCGTGCTGACGGTTTTCGGTTTTTCCACGGAGAACTGGCGCCGGCCCGCGCACGAGGTCTCGGAGCTGATGAAGCTGCTGAAGGCCTATGTCGAATCGGATCTGGAGCGTCTGGCGGCGGCGGGCGTGCGCGTGCGCATCATCGGCCGCCGCACCGGCTTGCCGGCCGATATCGCCGAAATCATCGAGCGGGCCGAGCGTCGCACGGCGGGCAACAGCGAATTCGTTCTGCAGGTGGCCTTCAACTATGGAGGCCAGGCCGACATCACCGACGCGGCGCGCGCCTTCGCCGAAATGGTCGAGCGGGGCGAGGCTCGGGCCAGCGACCTGACCGAGGCGACGTTCGAGCGCTTTCTGTCGACGGCCGCCGCGCCGCCGCCGGATCTGATCGTCCGCACCAGCGGCGAGCGCCGAATCTCGAACTTCCTCCTCTGGGATTGCGCCTACGCCGAACTGGTGTTCCAGGATGTGCTGTGGCCGGATTATGGTCCGGACGCCCTGGCCGCGGCCATCGCGGAGTATCGCGGCCGGGATCGACGTTATGGAGGGGTCGCGGCCGATGACGTCGCCGTCGCCGGCTAAGCGCTTCAACTGGGGCAATCTTCGAATGCGCGTGGTGTCTGCCACCGTGCTCGTGCCCATGGTCGTGGCCGCCGTATGGCTGGGCGGCTTCTGGTTCCTGGCTCTGGCGCTGGTCTGCGCGGCCCTGCTGGCGCGCGAGTGGGGCAAGATCAGCGCGCCCAAGTCGCCGAACGCGGTCGGCGCCGTGGTTGGCGTCTTCTGCGCCATCGCCATCGTCGCGGCCTTTCTGCACAACTTCCTGCTGGCCTGGTCCGTCGTTCTGGTCGGCGCCTTTCTAGCGGGGTTGATCGCGCGGGGCGCGGTCGAGCGTCGCGCCGACGCGGCATATGGCGTGGTCTATATCGCGCCGGCGGTGATCGCCCTGGTCTGGGTGCGGTCGCTGGAGTTCGGACTTTGGTGGACGCTGCTGCTGTTCGTCGTGACCTGGTTCGCCGACATTTTCGCCTATGTGGTGGGCAGCATCCTCAAGGGGCCGAAGCTTTGGCCCCGGATCTCGCCGAACAAGACCTGGTCGGGCTTCGTCGGCGGCCTCGTGGCGGCCACGATCGGCGCGGTGCTGGTGGCTCACTTCGCCCATCTGCGCCTGGTCTGGCCCGCGGCGGCGCTGATCGGCCTGTTGGGCGGCCTGGCCACGATGGCCGGTGATCTCTGGGAATCGATCCTCAAGCGCCGGTTCGGCGTCAAGGATAGCGGGGACATCATCCCTGGCCATGGCGGCCTTCTGGATCGTGTCGATGGCCTAATGTTCGCGGCGATCGTCATCGCCGCCATCCGGTTGGTCGATCATTTGAAATGGAACCACTGACCTTGGCCCGTAAGGTAGTGGTGCTGGGCTCGACCGGATCGATCGGCCTTTCCACGCTCAGCCTGTTCGAACAGTCCGGCGCGCCGGTCGAGATCCTGGCCCTGACGGCCGGGCGCAACGTCGAGCGCCTGATCGAGCAGGCCTTGCGCTGGCGGCCCCAGGTCGCGGTGATCGAGGACGAGACCAAGCTCGAAGCCCTTCGCGATGGGCTGGCGGGCACGGCGGTGCGCGCCGCCGCCGGCGCGGCCGCGGTCAGCGAGGCCGCCGCCATGGGCGCGGACTGGGTGATGTCGGCCATCGTCGGCGCGGCCGGCTTGGCGCCCACCCTGGCCGCCGCCCGCACCGGGGCGGTGATCGCCTTGGCCAACAAGGAAAGCCTCGTCTGCGCCGGTCCGGCTCTGCTGGCCATCGCCAAGGCCTCGGGCGGCTCGGTGATTCCCGTCGATTCCGAGCACTCGGCCATATTCCAGGTGTTGCAGCCCGACTGCGCCCATCGGGTCGCGCGGCTGATCCTCACGGCGTCTGGCGGACCATTCCGCGCGTGGGACAAGGCCGCCATGCGGGCCGCGACGCCGGAGCAGGCCATCGCCCATCCCAACTGGTCCATGGGCGCCAAGATTTCGGTCGATTCCGCGACGATGATGAACAAGGGGCTCGAGATGATCGAGGCCTCCTACCTGTTCGCAACGCCCGAAGACCGCGTCGATGTCGTGATCCATCCCCAGTCCGTCATCCATAGTCTGGTGGAGTACGCCGACGGTTCGACCCTGGCCCAGCTGGGGCCGCCGGACATGCGCGCGCCGATCGCCTGCGCCTTCGCCTGGCCGGATCGCCTGCCGTGGCCGGCCCCGCGCCTAGACTTGGCCGCCTATGGCCAACTGACCTTCGAATCGCCGGACCTGGACCGGTTCCCGGCGATCGGCATCGCCCGCGAATCCCTGCGTCTGGGCGGCGGCGCGCCCACGGCGATGAACGCCGCCAACGAGGTCGCCGTGGCGGCCTTCCTTGACCGCCGGATTGGCTTTCTCGATATTGCCGCCGCTGTGGCGGGAACCCTCGAGCGTATGAACAGTCTTGGTGACCTGACCGCCGCGAATAATGACGACGCCGTCGAGGCGGCGATGCTGGTGGACGCCAGCGCTCGCCGCATTGCGGCCGAGGTTGTCGCGCAAAAGCATCGACGCTGATCCCCGGGGGCCCATGCTCGACATCCTGACCATCATTCTGTCCACGGTCGTGGTGCTCTCGATCGTGGTGACGATCCACGAGCTTGGCCACTTCTGGGCGGCCAAGGCGTGCGGCGTGGCGATCGATTGCTTCTCGATCGGCTTCGGTCCACCGCTGATGTCATGGCGCGACAAGCACGGCGTCGAGTGGCGCATCGCCTCGATCCCCCTGGGCGGCTATGTGCGGTTCTCGGGCGACGAGAACGCCGCCAGCGTGCCCGACCAGAACGATCTGGAGGCCATGAAGCGCGCGATCGTCTCGCGGGAAGGCGAGGGGGCTCTCAAGCGCTATTTCCATTTCAAGCCGGTGTGGCAACGCGCGATCATCGCCGCCGCGGGCCCCATGGCGAACTTCGTGCTGGCCATCGCGATCACGGCCGTCTTCCTAGTGCTGATCGGCAGCCAGCATGGCGCGGTGACGGTCAAGCGCGTGCTGCCCGCGACGCCCGCCGCCGCGTCGGGCCTGGCCGCCGGCGACCGCATCATCCGCGCCGACAGGACCGAGATCACCAGCGTTGGCGATCTGGTCAACTATGTTTCCCTGCGCGCCAACCTGCCGATCGACCTTACGGTGCTGCGCGCCGGCAAGCCGTTGCACATCGTCGTGACGCCCTCGCTGGTCGAGAACCGCGACGACATCCGCGGCAAGGTCAAGGAAGGCCGGATGGGCGCGGAGCTGGCCAGCATGGCCACGCTGCACAAGTCGACCGTCCTGTCGGCCATTCCCGACGCGACCGTCGAAGTGTGGGGCATGATCAAGACGATCAGCTTCTATCTTGGTCGTCTGGTGACGGGCCAGGTGCCCGCCGATCAGGTCAGCGGCATCATCGGCATCGGTCACACCGCCGGCGCCGTGGCCAAGGCCAGCACCGAGGGCGCGCCGAATTTCGCGATCATGTCGCTGCGCCTGCTGTTTAACTTCATGGTGTTGATCGCCAGCCTGTCGGTCAGCATCGGCTTCATGAACCTGCTGCCCATTCCGGTCCTCGATGGCGGCCATCTGCTGATGTACGCCTACGAAGCCATCGCCAAGCGTCCGCTGCGCGCGGACTTTCAGGCGGCCGGCTTCCGCGCGGGGCTTGCGTTGATCCTGGGTTTCATGCTGTTCGCGGCGTGGAACGACCTCAACCGCTACGACGTGTTCAAATTCATCGGCGGCCTGTTTACGTGAACAGCGCTCGCCCTCCGTCCATGATTGGTCACATGAACAAACTTCGCGCCCAAAGCGCCGCGTTCGCCACGGGTATGGCGCTTCTGCTCGGCTCGACCGCCTTGGTGGCCCCGGTGCAGGCCTTCGCCCAGGCCGCTCAGACCGGCGTGGTTCAGCGCATCGTGGTGCAAGGCAACGAGCGCATCGAGCAGGGGACGGTTCTGTCCTACTTGCCGATCCAGCCGGGCGACACCGTCGATCCCCAGCGCCTCGACCTGGCGCTGAAGACCCTGGCCCGCACCGATCTCTTCGCCGACGTGAAGATCGAGATGCAGGGCGGCGATCTCGTCGTGAAGGTCGTCGAGAATCCGATCATCAACCAGGTGGTCTTCGAGGGGAACTCTTCCCTGAAGGAAGACAAGCTGAAGGACGAGGTCCAGATCCGTCCGCGCGGCATCTTCACCCGCGCCAAGGTGCAGGCGGACGTTCAGCGCATCATCGAACTCTACCGCCGTTCGGGCCGTATCTCGGCGACCGTGACGCCCAAGGTCGTCGAACTGCCGCAAAAGCGCGTCGATCTGGTGTTCGAAATCAACGAAGGCCCCAAGAGCGGCGTGCTGGGGATCAACTTCCTGGGCAACAGCGAGTACTCGGACAACGACCTGCGCGACGTGGTCGTGACCAAGGAAAGCCGCTGGTACAAGTTTCTGACCAGCAACGATAACTACGATCCCGACCGGATCGAGTACGACCGCGAGCAACTGCGCAAGTTCTACCGCAACCGCGGCTATTTCGACTTCCGCGTCGTGTCGTCGGTGGCCGAGCTGGCGCCCGACAAGAACGGCTTCGCCGTCACCTACACCCTGGACGAGGGCCCGAAATACAAGTTCGGCAAGGTGACCGTCGAGACCGAGCTGAAGAAGCTGGACGGCAACCTGCTGGCTCAGATCCTGCCGATCCGCCAGGGGCAGCTCTATGAAGACGAGAAGATCGAGCAGGCCACCGACGCCCTGACCTTCGCGGCGGGCGCGGCCGGCTTCGCCTTCGTGGACGTGCGTCCGCGCTACGTGCCGAACCGCCAGACCAAGACCGTCGACGTGGTGTTCTCGGTGCGTGAAGGTCCGCGCGTCTATGTCGATCGCATCGATATCGTCGGCAACACCCGCACGCTGGACTACGTGGTCCGCCGCGAGTTGGAAGTGGCCGAGGGCGACGCCTACAACCGCGTGCTGGTCGACCGGTCGAAGAACAACATCCGCCGCCTCGGCTTCTTCAAGGACGTGACCATCGAGGACACGCCCGGCTCGGCGCCGGACCGCACCAACCTGCGCGTCAAGCTGGAAGAGCAGCCGACCGGCGAGCTGTCGTTCAGCGCGGGCTACAGCTCGGTCGACAAGCTGGTGCTGGACGTCGGCATCACCGAGCGAAACTTCCGCGGTCGCGGCCAGAACCTGCGGGCCCGCGTCTCGGTCGGTTCGCTGCGCCAACAGGTCGACTTCGGCTTCAGCGAGCCTCGCTTCCTGGGCCGCAACCTGGTCGCGGGCCTGAACCTCTACACCTTCCGCTACGACCTCTCGAACTACGCGGCCTATGACACCAAGTCGGTAGGCGGCGACGTGCGGCTGGGCTTCCCGCTGACCAACGACTCGTCGATGAACCTGCGCTACACGCTGCGTCGCGACCAGGTCAGCGTCGCCGACAACCTCTGCACCAGCGGCTCGGTCTCGCAGATCCTCTGCTTGCAGCGCGGCGCCTACATCACCTCGCTGGTGGGCTATGGCCTGCGTCTCGACAAGCGGAACGATCCGATCAACCCGACCCGCGGCTGGTTCGCCGACCTGAACCAGGACCTGGCGGGTCTGGCGGGCGACGTTCGCTATCTGAAGACCGAGGCCGACGCCGGCTGGTACTACGGCTTCACCAAGAGCCTCGTGTTCAGCTTCACCGGCTCGTTCGGCTATATCGAGGGCCTGGGCGGCGACAACGTCCGCATCAACGATCGCTTCTACAAGGGCGGCGACTCGTTCCGGGGCTTCGAGATCGCGGGTATCGGCCCGCGCGACATCTCGAGCACGAACAACTCGATGGGCGCGAAGATGTACGCCATCGGCACCGTCTCGCTGGACATTCCGACGTTCCTGCCCGAGCAGTACGGCATCAAGGCCGCCCTGTTCAGCGACTTCGGTACGGCCGGCCTGCTTGATGACGTGGACCGTCAGAAGTCGCCCGGCGTCTTCGACACCAACATCAAGGACAACCTGGGCCTACGTGCTTCGGCGGGTATCTCGATCGACTGGAAATCCCCCATGGGACCCATTCGATTCGATATCAGCCGCATTTTGGCCAAGGAAAGCTACGACCGAACCGAAACCTTCCGGTTCTCCACCTCCACAAGGTTCCAATAATCATGTCCAAGTTCCTGTCCGCGGCCGCTTCGAGCGTCGTCGCCCTCGCCATCGCGACCGCCGCCTCGGCCCAGACGGCTCCGGCGGCGGCCCCGGCCGCTCCGCCCGTGACCCATGGGCCGGCGATCACTGGCGTCTGCATCTTCTCGAGCCAGCGCGCCGTCGCCAGCTCGCTGGTCGGCAAGGCCGTCGACGCGCGTCTGAAGACCATCATCCAGCAGGTCAACGCCGAGCTGAACACCGAACGCACGGGCCTCGACAACGAAGCCAAGGCGCTGGACGCCAAGAAGGGCACGCTGGCCCAGGACGCCCTTGAGCAGCAAGCCGCCGCTCTGCAGGTCAAGGCCAACGCTTGGCAGCGCAAGGGCCAGCTGCGCCAAAAGGAAGTCGAAGCCACCGAGCAGAAGGCGCTGAATCGCGTCTATCAGGAACTCGACACCCCGATCCGCCAAGTCTACCAGTCGCAGAAGTGCAGCCTGCTGCTGGACCGTGAATCGGTGATGCTGGCCAATCCGGCCATGGACATCACGGACGCCGTGGTCGCCGCGCTCGACGCCCGCATCAAGACCCTGACCTTCGATCGCGAGCGTCTGGATCAGGCTCCGGTCGCCGGCGCCCTGCAACCGACCAACAAGTAAGCGAATCGTCTCCTTTAGGATTACCTAGGGGAACTTTCGCCGAGAGGAATCATGCCGGACCCACGTTTCTTTGACAGCCTGGGTCCGGCAGCGCTTTCCGACTTGGCCCGGGCCGGCGCCGCCGAACTTGCGGACGCCGCCTTGGCCGACCGGTCGATCGCCCACGCCGCGCCCCTGGACGCCGCCGATGATCGGGCGATCACCTTCTTTTCCGACGCCAAGCGCAAGGACGCCGCCGCGACCACGCGGGCCGGGGCGTGCTTCGTGCGTCCCGAGCATCGCGATTTCCTGCCGGCGACCTGCGCGGCCCTGATCACCCGGACGCCCCAGGCGGCCTGGGCGGCGGCGGTCGATCGGCTTCACGCGCCGCGTCGTCACGAAGCCGCCGCCGCCGCGATCCATCCGGAGGCGGAGCTGGAAGATGGCGTCTTGCTCTCGCCGGGCGTGACGATCGGCCAGGGCGCGCGGATCGGGCGCGGAACGCGGATCGGACCCGGCGTCGCCATCGGGCCAGGGGTCTTGATCGGACGCGATGGCGTCATCGGTCCCAACGCCGTCATCGGCTTTTCGCTGCTTGGCGATCGCGTGACGATCTCGGCGGGCGCCGTGCTGGGCGAGGCGGGCTTTGGCGCCGCGCCGGGCCCGCGTGGCATGGTCGACCTGCCGCAGCTGGGGCGGGTGGTGATCCAGGACAACGTCACGATCGGCGCCAATAGCTGCGTTGATCGCGGCGCCTTCGCCGATACGACCATTGGCGAGAACACCAAGATCGACAACCTGGTGCATGTCGCGCACAACGTCCGTATCGGGCGTAATTGCGTCCTGGCGGCCTATACCGGGCTGTCGGGCAGCACGGTCGTCGGCGACGGCGTCGCCTTTGGCGGCAAGGCCGGCGTGGCCGACCACTTGAACATCGGCTCGGGCGCGAGCATCGGGGCGGCCGCCTCGGTGTTCAAGGACGTGCCGGAAGGTGAAACTTGGACCGGCTTTCCGGCGCGGCCGCTCAAGCGGTGGCTCCGGGAGACGGCATGGCTGTCGCGCATGGCGGGCGGTCGAGGGACGAGGGGCTAGAGCCAATGACCGAGAACGCCGAGCAAACGGTGCGGACCGACATCGATATCGCGGAAATCCTGGCGCGCATCCCGCACCGCTATCCGTTCCTGCTGGTCGATCGCGCCGAGGACTACAAGCCTCACCAGTCGATCGTCGGCATCAAGTGCGTGACCGTGAACGAGCCCTTCTTCCAGGGCCACTTCCCAGGCAATCCTGTGATGCCGGGCGTGCTGATCATCGAGGCCCTGGCGCAGACCGGCGCGGTCCTGATGAGCAAGTCCCTGGAAGTCGACACCGAGGGCAAGACCATCTTCTTCATGTCGGTCGACAACGCCCGGTTCCGCAACCCGGTCCGGCCCGGCGACGTGATCCGGATGGAAGTCGAGGTGCTGCGCGCGCGCTCGTCGATCTTCAAGTTCAAGGGCGTCGCCAAGGTCGGCGACAAGGTGGCGGCCGAGGTCGAATTCGCGGCCATGGTCGTCGAGACGGGTCCGAAGGCATGACCATCCATCCGACCGCCATCGTCGCCCCGGAGGCCAAGATCGACCCGGACGTCGAGATCGGGCCCTATAGCATCGTCGGCCCCGACGTGACCCTGTGCGCGGGCGTGCGCCTTCTGTCGCACGTGGTGGTGGAAGGCGTCACGACGCTGGGCGAGGGTTGCGTCGTGCATCCGTTCGCCAATTTGGGCGGTCCGCCTCAGCACCTGGGCCACAAGGGCGAGCGCACCGAGCTGCTGATCGGGCCGCGCAATATCATCCGCGAGCACGTGACGATGCATACCGGCACCGCCTCGGGCAAGGGCGTGACCACGATCGGCTCGGACGGTCTCTACATGGTCGGTTCGCACGTGGCGCACGACTGCGCCGTCGGCGACTTCGTGGTGCTGGCCAAGGGCGCGACCCTGGGCGGCCACGTGGCCATCGGCGACTATGTGTTCATGGGCGGCCTGGCCGCCGCGCACCAGTTCTCGCGCATCGGCCGCTACAGCTTCATCGGCGGCCTGGCGGCGGTGACCAAGGATGTCATTCCGTATGGCTCGGTCTGGGGCAACCACGCCCATCTCGAAGGCCTGAACCTGGTTGGCCTCAAGCGCCGGGGCTTCTCGCGCGAGACGATCAACGCCCTGCGCGCGGCCTACCGTCTGATGTTCGCCGACGAAGGCACCTTCCAGGAGCGCCTGGACGACGTGGCCGAAACCCATGCGGCGATTCCGGAGGTGATGGAGATCGTCGACTTCATCCGCGCCGACGCCAACCGTCCGCTCTGCCTGCCCGAGCGCGAGTTCTAGGGGCCCGCGATGCGCAAGCTGGGACTGATCGCGGGCGGCGGGGACCTTCCCGTCGAACTGGCGGCCCGTTGCGAGGCCGCCGGCCGCGCCTTCGCGGTCATGCGGCTGAAGAGCTTCGCCGACCCCGTCTTGGCCCGCTATCCGGGCGTCGAGGTCGGCATCGGCGAGTTTGGCAAGGTGTTCAAGGCGCTGCGGGCCGAGGGCTGCGAGGTCGTGTGTTTCGCGGGCCAGGTCAGCCGCCCGGACTTCTCGGCCATGATGCCCGACGGGCGGGGCCTGAAGGTTCTGCCCAGCCTGATCGTCGCCGCCCGAAAGGGCGATGACGCTCTGCTGCGCCGCGTGCTGGATGAGTTCGAGAAGGAAGGCTTCGAAATCGAGGGGGCCCATGAGGTCAACGGCGAGATGACCCTGCCGCGCGGACGGCTGGGCAAGATCTCGCCCGACGAAGCCCACATGGCCGATATCGACAAGGCGCTGCATGTGGCCCGCGAGAGCGGTCGGCTCGACATCGGCCAGGGCGCCGTGGTCTGCGACGGCTTGGTCCTGGCTGTCGAGGCGCAGGAGGGCACCGACGCCATGCTGCGCCGGGTGGCCGAACTGCCGTTGGCCATTCGAGGCTCGGCCGAACGTCCCAAGGGCGTGCTGGCCAAGGCGCCCAAGCCGATCCAGGAGACCAAGGTCGATTTGCCGACCATCGGCGTCGCCACCCTCCAGCGCGCCGCCCGCGCGGGCTTGGCCGGCGTCGTCGGGGAGGCGGGTCGTCTGTTGGTGGTGGACCGCGCCGCCGTCATCGCCTGCGCCGACGAACTGGGCCTCTTCGTGCTGGGGGTCGACCCGCGAGACCTGCCGTGACCGCCCTGAAGATCATGCTGGTCGCCGCCGAGGCCTCGGGCGACGCCCTTGGCGCCGGCTTGGCCAAGGCCATGCGCGCGCGCCTGGGCGACCAGGTCAGCTTCGTGGGCGTGGGTGGCGCGCGGATGGCCGCACAGGGCGTGCAAAGCCCGTTCGACATTACCCAGCTGTCCATTCTGGGGTTGCTGGAGGGGCTGAAGGCCTATCCGAGGGTCTTGGCGCGCCTGAAGGACACCGTGGCCCTGGCGGCCCACGAAAAGCCCGATGTGGCGGTGCTGATCGATAGCTGGGGCTTCAACATCCGCCTGGCTCGCGCGCTGAGAAAGCTGGATCCTGGCCTGCCGCTCGTGAAATACGTCGCGCCTCAGGTCTGGGCCTATCGCCCGGGGCGCGCCAAGACCTTGGCCGCGGCGGTCGACCTGCTGCTGTCGATCCAACCGATGGACAAGCCCTTTTTCGACGCCGTGGACCTGCCCAACGTCTTCGTGGGCAATTCCGCCCTGGCCAAGCGCTTCGACAGCGCCGATCCAGGCCGGTTGCGGGCGGCGATCGGCGCTTCGCCCGACGACCAGATACTCTTGGTTCTGCCCGGCAGCCGTCCATCGGAGATCGAGCGGATCATGCCGGCCTTCGAGGACGCCGTGCGGCGACTGAAGGCGGATCGGCCTGACCTCTTCGTGGTCATTCCCGCCGCCTACACGGTGGCGGAGGCGGTGAAGGCGCGCGTGGCGGGCTGGCCCTTCCGCGCCCATGTGATCGAGGATGATCGGCTCAAGGACGACGCCTTCGTCGCCGGCGATGTCGCCCTGGCCTGCAGTGGCACGGTGACGACCGAACTGGCCCTGGCCGGCCGCCCGATGGTGGTCGGCTATAAGACCGGCGCGGTGACCTACGCCATTCTCAAGCGCCTGATGAAGCCGCGCTGGGTGACTCTGTTCAACATCGCCGCCGACCGGGCGGTCGCGCCGGAGTTCCTGCAGGACGCCTGCGAGGGCGAGGCCTTGGCCAAGGCCATCGCCGAGCGGCTTGATGATCGGGCGCTGCGCGAACGCCAGGCCGCCGAGCAGGACGCCGCCTTGGACAAGATGGGACGCGGAATGCCAGATCCCTCCGAGGCCGCCGCCGACGCGCTGTTGGACTTCCTGAGTGCTCGTCGTCCGTCAGGCCGCCTGAACGGCCCGATCCAGGGCGCGTAACAGGTCGGCGATGTCGATCGGCTTGGCGACGTGGTCGTCCATGCCGGCCTCCAACAGATGATCGACTTGGTGGCGCATGGCGTTGGCCGTCAGGGCGATGACCGGCGTGCGACGCAAGCCGCGCTCGGCCTCCAGACGCCGAATCTCCTTCAACGCCGTCAGGCCGTCCATGACGGGCATGTGGATATCCATCAGCACGACGTCCCACTGGCCATCTCGCCAAGCTTCCAAAGCCTTCGCGCCGTTATCGACCATGACCGGCTCGACGCCCACCTGGCGCAGCACGGCGCTCAGAACCAGCTGGTTGGTCGGATTATCTTCGGCGGCCAGCAAGCGCAGCGGCGGCGGGGCGGGCGGCGGTTCGGCCGCTTCGACCGGCGCCGCCGAGGCGATCTTGCGCAGCGGCGCCGAGACGGTGAACGCGCTGCCTTGGCCGGGACGGCTGAACAGGCTGACCTCGCCGCCCATGCCCCGGGCCAGCTCACGGCAGATCGCCAAGCCCAGGCCGGCGCCGCCGTGACGACGGGTGGCGATATCGTCCAGCAGCACGAAACGGCCAAACAGGCGTTCCTGCTCGCTCTCCGGAACGCCCGGACCGGTGTCGGCGACGGTGAGTTCAAGATGTCCGTCACGCCACGCGGCCGCGATCGACACGCCGCCGACCTCGGTGAACTTCACGGCGTTGGACAGAAGGTTGTGCAGAATCTGCCGCATCCGCCCTGAATCGCCCAGATAGACGCCTTCGGCCTCGGGTTCGATGGACAGGCCATGAGCCAGCCCCTTGCCCTCGGCCAGGGCGGCGAAGGTCTGGGCGCATCCTTCCAGCAGTTCGCGCAGGTCGAAGGGTTCGGGGCGAAGTTCCAGCTGACCGGACTCGATCCGCGCCAGGTCCAGCACGTCGTTGAGGATCTGAGTCAGCGCCTGACCGGAACGGCGGACCACCGTCAGCCTCTCGCGCTGTTCGGGCGACAGGGCGTCGGCCTCCATCACCTGGGTCATGCCCAGAATGCCGTTTAAGGGGGTGCGGATCTCGTGGCTCATCGTCGCCAGGAAGGCGGTCTTGGCCTGGTTGGCGGCCGCGGCCTCGGCTTCGCGCGCCTGCGCCAGGGCGGTGGCCTTGGCCATGTCCCGCACATCGACCTCTCGACGCAAGGCGTATTGCAGCACATAGGCGAAGAAGCAGAGAACGGCGATCAGCGATAGCGCTTGGAGCAGAGGCGACGTTGTCTCTAGCGTGCCGATGGCCACTAGCATGACGTGCAAAATCAACGCGCCCAAGGCTGCTCCGCCGATGCCCCGAGAGATGACGAACTCGGCCGTGCAGCTCAAGGCGATCGCGCCCATCATCGCCGCGCCCGCCAAGATCGACGTGCGCTCGCCATGAGCGATCAGCATCGCGGGCAAGGCGGCGTAGATGAAGGTGTAGACGAAGGTGAAGGCTATCATCGCCACCTCCAGTCCCCGGACATTATTTATCCGTACACGGATAAAGTGGCAAAACGCCTGATTGGCCGCGATCAATATGCTGACCGCGCCGAGCCAGATCAGGCTGGCGCGCGGCCCAAGCCAAGCGGCGGCGCCCGCGGCGGCTAGGAGGGTCATCGGCACGATGGAGAGGAGATCGCGACGGCGATGCTCCACGATGCTGCGCCAGCTCATGTTTCGACGACCTCGCCGGCGGACCGGGAACCACGCTTCCGAGCTTTTCCGAGATTTCTCGGACTAGCTGTAGAGGCCAACTTCGCGCGGGGATGGTTAACTCGCGGTTTACGCTCCGGTTCTAGCCTTGGGTTGGTCGTCCTCGTGGAGTCGTTGTCGTGGCCATAGACCCGACCACGCCCCTGATCCCCATCGTTCCACCCACCCCGGCTGGAACCGCGCCGGATTCTGTCGTTCTGCAGGCGGTGGCCCGCCAGGCGCTCGCGAACACGACCGCGCGGCTCGGTGAGATCGCCGGTCGTCCGGCGGCGACGGGCGCCCAGGGCCCCGGCAAAGGCGGCGTGAGGGTCGAGCAGGCTGGGCAGGCTCCGTCCCAAGATGGCGGGCCAGGTCCGGAACAGGCTATCGCCAAAC